>CACYEU010000243.1 GCA_902773445.1 uncultured Lachnospiraceae bacterium
CTTCGCGTCAAACGCGTGAAGCGCGCAGGCTTCATCGCCTCTCTTGAGTTTGATGCCGCGGACACCGATCGAATTCTTTTTGTTCTCGGGAACCTCATCGCCGTCAAAGCGCAGGAAATATCCCCGCTTTGTCTGGATCACAACGTCGCCGTTCTCATGAGCCGGTCTGACCGCCACGATCTCATCACCGTCGGCAAGCTTGGATGCCGCGATATTGTATCTTGTCACGATAAACTCACTGCCGTCGACTTTCTTGATCATTCCGTTTTTGGTCAGGAAATACAGTTTCATGCCCTTGAGTTTCTCCTCGTCGCAGATAAAGAGCACGCGCTGTCTGCCCGAGTCAAATCCGGTCACGTTGTCGATCGGGATACCTTTATCGCGGAATTTTGACCGCGGAATATCTGAGACTTTCGCAAGATGCATCATGCCGTCGTCTGTAAAGATACAGACCTTGCTGACATTGACGCACGGTGTGATAAACCGGCTCTCCTCGAGCGCCGCCTCTTCATTGCGGCTGTAAGTTCCCATATCAAGCGTCTTGACATAGCCGAAGCGGTCCATCAGCAGCATCATGTTCTGACGGGCTACCGGCTTCTCCTTGATCACGACTTCCTCGACATCGGCAAGTTCGGTCCGGCGCGGCCGTCCGTACTCTTTCCCGATCGCGTCGAGATCATCAATGATCACCTGTGCCATCGCGTCGTAGTCGTTCAGGATCTTCTCATAGGCCGCGATATTGGCAAGTGTCTCCTCCTGCTTGGCAAGCAGGGCTTCAACTTCCAGACCGATCAGCTTTGAGAGTCTCATCGCAAGCACGGCGTCAGCCTGCTTTTCGGTAAAGCGCAGCATCGCCGCCATCTTTTCGGAGATCGGAGACTTGAACCGGATGCCTTCCGTCACGCCGTCGACCAGACAGCTCTTTGCCTGCGCGACAGTCTTTGATCCGCGAAGGATCTCGATGATCAGATCGATCACATCACACGCCTTGATCAGGCCTTCCTGGATCTCCTTGTTCTCGTTCTCTTTTTGCAGCAGATACTGATATTTGCGCGTCGTCGTCTCGAATCTGAAGTCGACATGATGCTCAATGATCTGTTTGAGTGACAGTGTCTTCGGTCTGCCCTGCGCGACGGCAAGCATATTGACACCGAAAGTGTCTTCAAGCCGCGTCTTCTTGTAGAGCAGATTCGTCAGATAATCGACATCGGCGCCGCGTTTCAGCTCGATGACGATCCGCATGCCTTCTTTCGAAGACTGGTTCGAAATATCGGTGATCGCGCTGCCGGCATTGGTCTCGGCAATCGCCGCGATATCATTCAGGAATTTCGCAATACCGGATCCGATCATCGTATACGGGATCTCGGTGATGACCAGACGTTTCTTTCCGTTGCCTGCATTCTCCACTTCGACTTTTCCGCGCAGCCTGATCTTGCCGGTTCCGGTCTTATAGATCTCAGCGAGATCCGATGTGTTCGCGATCACGCCGCCGGTCGGAAAATCCGGTCCCTTGATATAGCGCATCAGCTGCTTCGTTGAAATCGAGCTGTCGCTCCTGATATATGCTTTGATACCGTTGACGACCTCGAGCAGATTGTGTGTCGGAATACTGGTCGCCATACCGACCGCGATGCCTTCCGCACCGTTGATCAGAAGGTTCGGAACCCGGAACGGAAGCACTGTCGGCTCCTTCTCTGTCTCATCGAAATTCGGCTGAAAATCAATGATGTCTTTGTCCATGTCGGACAGAGCGACATCCTGCGTGAATTTAGTCAGCCGCGCTTCGGTATAACGCATCGCCGCAGCGCCGTCACCTTCGATCGAACCGAAGTTGCCGTGTCCGTCGACCAGGGTCATGCCCTTTTTAAAATCCTGTGCCATCACGACCAGTGAATCGTAGATCGAACTGTCGCCGTGCGGATGATATTTACCCATCGTATCGCCGACGATACGCGCGCATTTGCGGTAGGGTTTATCATAGCGGATCCCGAGTTCTCTCATATCATAGAGAGTGCGCCGCTGTACCGGTTTGAGTCCGTCCCGCACATCGGGAAGCGCACGAGAAATGATGACGCTCATCGCGTAATCGATATATGATTTTTGCATGACATCGGAATACTCCGTGTGCAGCAGTTTTTCTTTGATCATTCTGTCTTCCCTTTCCTGCTCAGGCATCGATCGTCGCTTCAACGGCATTCTCATAGATAAATGCCTTGCGCGGCGGAACCTGTGTACCCATCAGCATCTCGGTCACCGACGAGGCCATTCTCGCGTCATCGATCTCGACCTTCTGCAGTATTCTCGTCTCGGGATCGAGTGTTGTCTCCCAGAGCTGGTCCGCGTCCATCTCACCGAGGCCCTTATAGCGCTGCAGTGTGAACGGTCCCTTGTGCTCCTTGCGGTATTTCGCGAGTGCCGCGTCATCGTAAAGGTATTCCTCCTCACCGTCCTTCGGCATCGCCTTATAGAGCGGCGGCATCGCGATATAGACATGCCCCTCAAAGATCAGATCGGGCATGAACCGATAGAACAAGGTCAGAAGCAGCGTCGAGATG
This sequence comes from uncultured Lachnospiraceae bacterium, assembly GCA_902773445.1. Classification (GTDB taxonomy): domain Bacteria; phylum Bacillota; class Clostridia; order Lachnospirales; family Lachnospiraceae; genus RUG842. Next base: position 2,556 of record CACYEU010000243.1, read on the forward strand.
TGAGCGCCGTCGACATCGGCATCAGCCATGATGATGATTTTGTCATAGCGCAGCTTTGAAATGTCGAAGTCATTGCCGTATCCCTCCGAGAATCCGCAGCCGAACGCATTGATCATCGTCTTGATCTCGGCGTTGGCAAGGATCTTATCGATACTGGCTTTCTCGACATTCAGGATCTTGCCGCGGATCGGCAGGATCGCCTGATACTGACGATTGCGCGCGGTCTTGGCTGAACCGCCGGCAGAATCACCCTCTACAATGAAGATTTCACATTTCGAAGCATCCTTGCTCTCGCAGTTGGCAAGTTTTCCGTTGCTATCGAAAGAATATTTTTGCGGCTTCAGCATGCCGTCTTTGATCTTGGCTTCTTTCTTGCGGATCTTCGCGGCCTTCTGCGCGCATCCGATCACTTCTTTAAGAGCGTCAAGATTGCGGTCAAAATACAGTACGATCTCTTCGCCGGTCACCTTGCCGGCCGCGCGGGCAGCGTCCGGATTGTCGAGCTTCGTCTTCGTCTGTCCCTCGAACCGCGGATCAGGATGCTTGACCGAGACGATCGCGGTCATCCCGTTTCTGACATCGGCGCCGGTAAAGTTCTGGTCTTTATCTTTGAGAATGCCGAGGTCGCGCGCATACTGATTGATTACAGTCGTGAACTGTGTCTTGAAACCGGTCAGATGCGTGCCGCCTTCGCTGTTGTAGATCGTATTGCAGAATCCGAGTACGGTCTCATGGAATTCATTGACATACTGGATCGCGGCTTCGACCTGGATGCCTTCAGACTCGCCTTTAAAATAGATCGGTTCACAGACCGCTTCCATGTTCTGATTGAGTTCCTTGACAAATCCGACAATGCCTTCCGGCTCATGGAAGACGACCGACTCTTTGGTCTCGCCGCGCATATCGTTAAATGTGATCGTCAGCTCCGGATTCAGATAAGCCGTCTCATGCAGGCGGCTCTTAATATCAGCGGCCCTGAACGTGATCTGATCAAAGATCTCATCGTCGGGCATGAAATTGACAAGCGTGCCGCGTTTTCTGGTCTTTCCGATCACCGGAAGCAGACCTTCTTTCGTCAGCTCCATCACAGGTTTTCCGCGCTCAAATCTGTCGTGATGGATCTTGCCGTCGCGGAAGATCTGAACATCCATATAAGATGAGAGCGCGTTGACGACCGATGAGCCGACGCCGTGAAGACCTCCGCTCGTCTTATAAGTCGTATTGTCAAACTTTCCTCCGGCATGCAGGGTCGTATAGACGACACGCTCTGCCGGCACGCCGGTCTCGTGCATATCGACCGGCACGCCGCGGCCGTTGTCCTCGATCGTCGCCGAGCCGTCGGCTTCAAGCGTCACGGTCACATCGGTACAGAATCCGGCCATATGCTCGTCGACCGCATTGTCGACGATCTCCGCGACCAGATGATTGAGTCCTTTCGTGCCGACGCTTCCGATGTACATTCCCGGTCGCATCCGGACCGCTTCGAGTCCTTCGAGCACCTTTATATCTTTTGCGCCGTAATCAGCAGCTGCCATAAATCAAATATCCCCTTTATTAACCAAAACAACAATATATACTATAAACCGATTTATTATAACACAATATAAGGGTTTCGTCCATGCTTTTACTGTCTGAAAAGCGGTTGAATTTCTGATGTTTTTGTGTCATTCTTATGACAGAGGAAGACTTACAGAGTACTTGTCAGAGTACTCGTGTGAGAAATGGTAAATTAAAAGAAAAAGGAGGAATCAGTATGAAATTCTTGAAATGTCAGAAATGTGGCGTCATTGTCGGATTGATCCAGGAAGCAGCAGACCCTGATGCATTCTGCGGAAGCGATATGGAAGAGCTGGTTCCGAACACCGAAGACGCGGCCGCAGAGAAACATGTCCCTGTCATTGAAATCGACGGACAGAACGTCAAGGTCACAGTCGGATCTGTCGACCATCCGATGATCGATGCGCACTATATCCAGTGGATCGCACTTGAAACAGCCGAGGGCATGCAGCGCAAGCCTCTCGCGCCGGGCGATGCCCCGACCCGTTCATTCGCGCTGGCAGACGGCGACAAAGCTGTTGCCGCATATGCCTACTGCAATCTGCACGGACTCTGGAAGGCCGAAGCCTGATATCCATTTCTGAAGCATGAACGATCAAAAGGGCTGCCGCATTGAAGCGGCAGCCCTTATCTGTCAGTTGCTGATCAGAATCAGTCAATGATCGCCTGACTGAAGTGATACTGGTTGTAAATGTCGGTGAACCGGTACATTCCGTAGAAATCGTTGGCCAGTTCGACATAGCTGATCTCGGGTTCGCCCTTGACGACCAGCTGGTCGCCGATCATATAGCTGTCTTCATACTTGCCTTTGTAGCTGTAATAGTCGGCAAGGAAATCGATCCTGTCGCCGTCCTTCAGCTTGACCAGATTCTTCGCAACGGTTTCCGTCACTTTCGTGTCATACACATACTGCGCGCCGATGATCTTGCCGTCAGGCTCTTTGTCGGTGAACTCAACGAGAAGATTCGCGCGCTGATCGTTCAGCTTGACCGGAATATGGCCGGTAACTGAATAGGTCTTGCCGTCGCTGACAGTACCGTCATAGTAGTAAGCAACTTCCTGGCCGTTGACTGCGATCCATGCGTTGGGCTTTGTCACAACAAGATTGCCCTTCTTGTCGAAGCTGAAATCATTGGAACGTCCGAGGTCGACATATCCCTCACCGTCATCGACAAACATCGCGAATTGAAGGTCGGTGATCAGATCCCACTGATCCTCTTCGAGATGCATCTTGAGTGAGCCGTCTTCCAGTTTTTCCCAGACAAGCTTCGTGTCGTCGAACTGATTGTCGACAAGCCATTTGGTCAGTTCTTCATCGTCAAATCCCTCGGCATTCATGAAGTCAACGTTATCCTGATTCAGACCTTCGATATTGCCGCGTCCGCCGATCAGCTGTCCGATCAGCTGATTGAGCTGCGCCGGATCGACTGTGCCGGCCGATGAGCCGCCTGAGGAACCGCCGCCTGAACCCAGGATGTCGAACAGCGATCCGAACGGTGATCCGCCGGAGGAGCCGCCGCCGGCGACCTGTCCGCCGGTCTCGACCTTCGCGAACTGTTTGATGCACTTAGAATAGTCAGAACTGATGCCGATCTCATCATACATCTTAGCCATCGCGTCGACCGCTCTGGCTGATCTGTATGGGAAGTAGATCGACAGACCGTATGAGTTCGTCATATTGGCAGATGTATTGTTGTATTTGATCGCGCCGAGAAGCTTATTCGCAAGCGCCTTGCTGGCCTTTGTGTCAAGGTTCTTGGCCATGTGGACCAGGTCGACCTGATCGATGCCCTGCCCGCGTGCGAACTCGCGTGATTTCGTCCGCGCTTCCGCAACTTTCGAGTAGTTCGCGGTCTCGTCATCTTTTTTGGTCGATGTGATCATCTTGCTCGTATCGGTTGCAAACGTCGAGAACGCATCGGGCGCTGTCGCTGTCAGTTCCGCAAGGTCGACAAGTGATAATGTCGTCCCCTGTCCCGGACAGGATTTCCCGCAGGCCGTGACGAAATCGTCAGCGATCTGCTTGCCGAGGCTTAAGGTCGGCATTGAAGGATCCGCCTCAAGATTAGTCAGCCATCTGGTGTAGTACCAGCCGATGCCGGGCTCCGATTCCTCGGATGCGATCATGTAATCCGCATAGTCGCTGAGCATCAGTCCGGTCTCGAATGTCGCCATCAGGCATGCATCAAATCCGATGAAATCAAATTTTACGCCGCCTTTCTTGAGCGCGCTGTTGATACCGGCCAGTGTCATGGAACCGGTTCTCGGATACTTCTCGTCATAGCCGTATCCGCTCATCGATCCGCCGCCGTGATCCCAGAAGATCAGCTCATTGCGGTTGGCCGGGAAATTCTTTGCGCAGTACTGGATAAAGCCTGCGAGAAGTTCCGGATTCGTCATCGACGAATTGCCGACATTTGACTCGAGCAATTTCATGCTTCCGTCCTGAAGTTTGTAGATCTGGTTGACCTTGCTGCTGATGACATTGTTGCGCCACTGTCTGCAGCCGCCGGTCAATGCAACGATATTGACATTCTTTCCGGTCTTGGCCTGCAGCATCTCGTTCAGATCGGATGTCGCCATGGCCGTGCGTGACTCAAGGTCGGTTCCGCACATATAGACCATGATCGTAACTTTATCAGTGCCGTCGCCTTTGATGACTGTGCGCTTTTTCTTCGCCGCCGAATCAACACTGCTGTCGAGTGTTCCGACATTTGATTTTCCGTCGAGCCATCCGCCGTAACTGCCGGATCCGCCTGCTGTGCCGGATCCGCCGCCGAGCAGTGACTGGATCAGATCGATACCGCTCTGTGAACTTGACGATGTCTGACTGCCTGAACCGCCGCCGAGAAGTCCGCCGGAGCCGCTGCTGCTTCCGCCGGAGCCTCCGCCGAACAGATTGCCGAGAAGATGCTTGCCGCCGCCGAATACAAAGAACAGTATTGCCGCGACGATAAGAATCATCATCAGCTTGCTTTTGCCGCCGCCACCGCCGCCGGAGCTTCCGGAGCCTCCGAGAAGTCCGTTCGATCCGCCGTTATTGCCTCCGCCGGAACCGCCGAGGAGACCGTTTGAACCGCCGCTGTTGCCTCCGCCGTTGTTGCCTCCGGCGCTTCCCTGACCGAGAAGCTGACCCAAAGCGCCGAGTCCTGAGCTTCCTGAGCTTGAACCTCCTGAATTCGAACTGCCTGACGACTGTCCTCCCGAACCGCCGAGAAGCTGGCCGAGTCCGCCAAGTCCTGAAGAGCCCTGATTGCTGCTCTGTCCGCCCGAACCGCCGAGAAGCTGCCCGAGTGTGTCAAGTCCCGAGGATCCCTGATTGCTGCTCTGTCCGCCCGAACCGCCGAGAAGCTGACCGAGCCCTCCGAGTCCCGAAGAACCCTGATTGCTGTGGCCGCCCCCTGTCAGCTGCTGAAGCGTGTTGAGACCCTGGATCACGTCGCCGAGATCACGGTCGTCTCCTTCGCCGGGAGTGACATCTTCACTTCCCTCGAGCTTGCCGGAGCCTTCTTCCTTTCCTGCTGCCTCATCCGGATTAAGGAACTGTTCGCCGTCGCCGCTTCCGACCGGCCCTGTGCCGAGTCCTTCGCCGCGGCGTTTAACGCCTTTACCTTTTCCGGAAACTTTTTTCTCTTTTCCAACCGGTCGATCAGCCATGATTTTTCTCCTTTGTGTCTACTCTGAAAACCAGTTTTGTACAGTTTTTCTGTTAAATCTATTTTACTTATTATCAATAGAATTGACAACTATAAATAGCGGCAGACGGGTCTGTCAGATCAGCGGCGCGACGACGCGAAGAGCCCATCCGAACAATTTTTCGATCAGACTCCGGTTCTCGACATCGACCATCGAGATCCTCTGACAGGACTTCAGCGTATCCTTATAGTCTCTTTCGACCGCCATCGCCACAGCGGGATCGAACACGCAGATTCCGCACTCAAAATGCAGATACAGGCTTCTGAAATCAAGATTGACCGAGCCGACTGTCGCGTACAGATCATCGACGACCCACGCTTTCGCATGCATGAACCCTTCCGTATACTCGAAGATCTGCACGCCCGCTGACAAAAGCTCTTTGTAATAGCTTCGCCCGAGCACATATGCATAATGCTTGTCGGGGATGTGCGGCATGATAATGCGGACCTGCACACCGCATTTGGCCGCCTGGCACAATGCTCTTCGCACGCCCTTGTCAAGCACCAGATAGGGGGTCGTGATATGAACATAGCGGTTTGCCCGCTGCAGCAGCCACAGATAGACCGTGCGGCCGACATCTTCATTGTCAAACGGACTGTCCCCGTACGGAATTACAAAACCGTTTCCGTCCGTTATCCGATTCCGGCTCTCCGGCATGAACCGATTGTAATCCTCGATCACAGGCTCATCGATTCCCCACATCTGCAGAAACAGCACGATAAATGATCTGACCGCATCGCCTTCGACACGGATACCGGCATCCTTCCAATGACCGAAGCGTTCTTTTTTATTGATATACTCGTCTGCGATATTGACGCCGCCGGTGTAAGCGATCTTTCCGTCGATCACGCAGATCTTCCTGTGATCGCGATGATTCTGAACGCTTGAGACGACCGGTTTGATCTGATTGAACACCTTGCACTTGATACCGGTCTCGGCAATCGTTTTCCAGTAATAGAGCGGGAGCTTGTTGATCGAGCACATGCCGTCGTACATCAGGCGTACTTCGACGCCCTCCTCGACTTTTTGTTTCAGCACGGCAAGCACACGGTCCCAGAGGTCTCCGGCATCGACAATGAAAAATTCCATGAAGATATAGCTCTCAGCCTGCTCGAGTTCAGGAAGAAGGACCTCAAAGAATTTTTCGCCGGAAGGATAATAAACGGTCTTTGTATGATCATAAGTCGGAAAACCGACCTGACGCGCGAGGTAACCGGAAATGCCGTCCATATCCGGGTAGGTTTCTCTCAGATCATGTCTGACTCTCGGATTTGAGCGCAGGTAGGACGCAGTCTCAACGCGGATCGTGTCAAGCCGCTTCCTGATCGAGCGAACGCCCACGTCATTTTTCACATAGATATAGAACAGTGATCCGACAAACGGGAAGATCATGATAAAGACCATCCACGTCAGTTTCATCGCATCACTTCCTTCGGAGTTGATGATCGTGATGACAACGATCACGCCGATCGTGATGAACAGGGTTTGAAGCCTTGCCGCATGCACCGGCAGGAAATGAGCCATCATGAAAAACAGGACCGCCTGCAGCAGTACCATCGCAAGAATCAGCGCAGCACGGCTGAACACCACATGGACAAAGCCGCGGCGCAGTTTTTCAGTCGCCTTCCAGAGGTTGCGTGAACCGGTGAATCCGGCAGCTTTTTCTGCCTTCTTCCGGCGCCGTTCCTCTCTTGCTTCGGCGATTCTCCGCTGTATGATTTTCTTCTCTAATCGCTTCAAAATAAGGCTCTCCTGCTATCCTAAAGTTTACCACAATTCATTTTCAAATCCTATTGGCAAAAACTTTTTGAAATATCAAAATATTTTTGTATTTTTTATTGTAATCGCGTTTTTACAATGCTAAAATAGTTCTGTCAGGAAGGAGAATGGCTTATGGGTAACATGACATTAAGCAACCTGAAGAAACTTGCATCAGCCCTTTCTGCGGAATTCGGCCCACAATGTGAGATCGTTATTCATGATTTGTCCGGGAATGACATCGAGCATTCGATCGTCCATATCGAGAACGGTGATGTTTCCGGGAGAAAAATCGGTGACGGTCCGTCTCAGATCGCGCTTGACGCATTTGCGAAAAACGAATCTGAACTGCCCGACCATCTCGCCTATCTGCTTCGGTCAGATAACGGGCACATTTTAAAGAGCAGCACAGTCTTCATCCGGGACGACAAAGGCAAGATCAACTATATTTTTGCGATCAATTACAACATCACAAATCTGATTCCTGTCACACAGTCGCTCAGTTCATTTATTGAATGCAAGGATGAAGAGAACGAATCCGAACTTCTGTCCGGAAATGTCAACAGCCTGCTCGATGAACTGATCCGCAAATCGGTCGAACTCGTCGGCATTCCGGTCAATGCGATGTCGAAAGAAGACAAGATCAAAGCCATTCAGTTCCTCAATGATGCCGGAGCATTCCTGATCAAGAAATCCGGCGACAAAGTCGCCAACTACTTCGGCATTTCAAAATATACATTATATAGTTATGTAGATATCAACAAGTAAATGTTGTCGGCCGTTCCGGCCACAGAAAGGAGTCCTTAACATGAGCACAGATTATGCAAAAATCCAGCAGGCTGCCGAAAGCTACGGCAAAGATATGACTGCGTTCCTGCGCGCGATCGTCGCAAATCCCGGTGAGAGTGCAGATGAGAAGCTGCATATTCAAACCATTGCTGAAGAGATGAAGAAAGTCGGCTTCGACGAAGTAGAGATCGACCCGCAGGGCAACGTGATCGGCTTCATGGGAAGCGGCTCCCGCATCATTGCGTACGATGCTCATATCGATACCGTAGGCATCGGACTGTTGGAGAACTGGAAGTTCGATCCGTATGAAGGCTATGAGAATGACACCGAGATCGGCGGACGCGGCACATCCGATCAGTGCGGCGGCATCGTTTCCGCAGTCTACGGTGCAAAGATCATGAAAGATCTCGATCTGATTCCGGATGATGTCAAGATCATGGTCGTCGGTTCAGTCCAGGAAGAGGACTGCGACGGTCTTTGCTGGCAGTACATCATCAACGAAGACAAATACCGTCCGGAATTCGTCGTCTCGACAGAGCCGACAGACGGCGGTATCTATCGCGGACACAGAGGCCGTATGGAGATCCGTATCGATGTCAAGGGTGTCTCCTGCCACGGCTCC
>CACYEU010000244.1 GCA_902773445.1 uncultured Lachnospiraceae bacterium
AGCCTCGCGGGACAGATCCTGTACGCAAACCGTGTGACACCACAGAAAGTACATGATCTGATTCTTGAGCTGGCATCGGCAAAAAATCCCGGGCAGACAGGCAGACACCGCCGTATGTACAGCCCGCGGCTTCAGTTTGTCATTGAGGAATCTGCCTACGAATCAAATCGGATGCAGATGCGTGAGATCGGAACCGAGCATCTCTTGCTGGCATTGGTCCGTGATATCGACTGTCTGGCGACCAAGATCCTGATCACTCTCGATGTCAATCTCAAAAAGATCGTCAATGAGATCTTCAAGGCGACAGGCGCCGATTTCCAGCAGTACCAGAATGCGCTCGGAGATGAGACGCGCGCAACGAGCGGACAGCCCGGTGAATCACTTGAGAAATACAGTTCCGATATGACAAAACTGGCAGCCGAAGGACGGCTTGATCCGGTGATCGGCCGCAAAGAAGAGATCGAAAGGATCATCCAGATCCTCGGACGGCGCACAAAGAATAATCCGTGCCTGATCGGCGAACCCGGGGTCGGCAAGACCGCGATCGTCGAAGGGCTTGCACACCGGATCATTGCCGGCGATGTGCCGCCCCGCATGATCGGCGCGAAGCTCGTAACACTTGATCTCGCCGGCATGCTCGCCGGTGCGAAGTACCGGGGTGAGTTCGAAGAGCGCCTGAAGAGTCTGATCGAGGAAGTCAAGCAGAGCGGCAACGTGATCCTGTTTCTCGATGAGGTCCACACGGTGATCGGTGCCGGCGCGTCCGAAGGATCGGTCGATGCGTCGAACATCCTAAAGCCTTCACTGGCACGCGGAGAGATCCAGCTGATCGGCGCAACGACAGTCGGAGAGTACCGGCGCTATATCGAAAAAGACGCGGCGCTTGAACGCCGTTTCCAGAAAATACAAGTCGAGGAGCCCGATGAGGCGGAGTGTATTAAGATCCTCGAAGGGCTGCGTGAGCGCTACGAGAATCACCACGAAGTGACGATCACCGATGAGGCGATCGAAGCATGTGTGACCTTGTCCAAACGGTATATTCAGGATCGTTTCCTTCCGGACAAAGCGATCGATGTGCTCGATGAGGCCTGTTCGAAAGCTTCATTGAACAAGCTGAAACGGCCGAAGAATTCACGGATCAGCCCGCAGCTTTTGTTCAAACTTGAGGAAGACGAGGAAGAGGCTTTGATGCGCGGCGATCTGGATGCCGCCAAAGAAATCCACTTTGACATCGAAAAAATGCGCAAAAAGCTGGCTGCCCAGAAGAAGCGTCTCGAGAAAAAAGCGCTGATCTGTCCGGTGATCAAAGCCGAACAGATCGCGGATATCGTGTCAGGCTGGACCGGCATTCCGATGCAGATCATGACACAGTCCGAGGCGAAGCGCCTGAATCAGCTCGAGAGTATTCTGCATAAGCGGATCGTCGGACAGGAAGAGGGTGTCGAGGCGATCGCAAAGGCTGTGCGCCGCGGAAGGACCGGACTCAAAGATCCGAAGAGACCGGTCGGATCATTCCTGTTCCTCGGCCCGACAGGCGTCGGCAAGACTGAACTGTCAAAAGCGCTGGCCGAAGCAGTGTTCGGAACCGAAGAAGCGATGGTCAGGATCGATATGTCTGAGTATATGGAGAAATACAGCGTCTCGAGATTTATCGGATCACCGCCCGGCTATGTCGGACATGAGGAAGGCGGTCAGCTTGTCGAGCAGATGCGCCGTCATCCGTACAGCGTCGTACTGTTCGATGAGATCGAAAAGGCTCATCCCGATGTCTTTAATATCCTGCTGCAGGTTCTCGACGACGGAAGGATCACCGACGGACAGGGCAGGAAAGCTGATTTTTCAAATGCCGTGATCATTATGACATCGAATGCCGGCGCGCGTTCGATCGTTGATCCGAAAAGACTCGGCTTTTCACCGGAACACAGCGAGGCCGATGATTACGCGAAAATGAAAGATGCGGTCATGAGGGAAGTGCGCCAGACTTTCCGGCCTGAATTCCTGAACCGGATCGATGATATCATCGTCTTCCATTCGCTGGATGAAAAGCAGCTGGTCAAAATAACCGGTCTGCTGCTGAAAAAGGTCTCGGACCGCATGAAAGAGCAGATGAACATCACTCTGAAGTTCAGAGAGTCGGTCAAAAAGAAGATCGTCAAGGACGGATCGGATCTCAAATACGGCGCCAGACCACTGAAGCGGACGATCCAGAATGAGATCGAAGACGCGCTTGCCGACGCGATCCTTGCAGGTGATGTGAAAGAGAATACAACGGTCATCGCCACCGTGAGGGGCGGAAAGATCATTTTTGAAGGAGAAGCATAACGCATGGCAAAGGGAAAGAAGACTGTCTTTTTCTGTCAGAACTGCGGACACGAGGAAAATAAATGGCTCGGGCAGTGTCCGGCCTGTAAAGAATGGAATACGTTTGTCGAAGAACAGGTCGTCACAGGCAGTTCGAAGAGCGGACGGGACAAATCTTCATCACTGAAACCGGCCAAGGCCGTGACGCTCGGTGAGATCAACGAAGAGGAGGAGACGAGGTTTTCCTCCCATTTCGCTGAACTTGACCGTGTGCTAGGCGGCGGAATCGTTCCGGGTTCCCTCGTCCTTGTCGGCGGCGATCCCGGAATCGGAAAGTCGACCCTGCTGCTGCAGGTCTGTCAGAAGCTTGCCGGCGACGGCCGCGATGTGCTCTATATTTCAGGTGAAGAATCGCTGCGTCAGATCAAGATGCGCGCAGGGCGGATCGGAACATTTAACGAGCATCTAAAACTCCTCTGCGAGACCAATCTCGACACGATCCGCGAAGTTCTTGAGCGCGAGAAGCCGCAGGCGGTCGTGATCGATTCGATCCAGACCATGTACAGCGATGTCGTTACGAGCGCGCCCGGAAGCGTTTCGCAGGTGCGCGAATCGACCAATGTTCTGCTGCAGCTTGCAAAAGG
>CACYEU010000245.1 GCA_902773445.1 uncultured Lachnospiraceae bacterium
AGACCATTCTTTATTCATCTGTGTCCTTCTCCGAATCCTTTATCCTATAGTAATCTTCAGCGTCTATACCTATCTGAACAAAATCCTTTGCCTTAACAAATTTGTTGTTCAAAAGGACAACAGTCTCGACACCGGTCGTGAACGGGAACATGTCGACGCTTGAAACACGCGAAAGCTGATATCCCCGGTCAAAAAAGACAGGCAGGTCGCGCACAAGACTCGTGATCTGACAGGATACATAGACGATCCTGTCCGCCCCATACGAGAGGATTCTGTTCAATGCCTTTTGGCGCACGCCTTCGCGCGGAGGATCAAGAACGATCACATCGGGAGCGCGATCCGCCTCAGTCCGGCGGTCAAGCACTTCAAAAACATCTCCGCACAGGAATTCGCAATTCGATAAACCGTTTGCTGCCGCATTGTCTTTTGCGGCTTCCACGGCTTCCGGAACGATCTCGACCCCGGTCACATGATCGGCCGACGGTGCCAGGATTTGCGCGATCGTTCCTGTCCCGCTGTAGAGATCGTATACATTCTTACCCGAGACATCTCCCATATAATCCCTCACGGCTTGATAAAGGATTTCTGCGCCCCCGGTATTTGTCTGGAAAAATGAGAACGGACTGATCTTAAACGAGAGCCCCAGAACCTGATCGGTCAAATGATCCGTACCGTACAGGATCTCAGTCCCCTCGTCGGCGATCACATCGCCGAGCCGGTTATTGATCGTGTGAAGGATGCCGGTAAAATGTCCCCTCAGCCTGCCTTCTGTTTCGAGAGCGGTCAAAGCCTGACAAAAGCCTGTTAGCAGAGATCGCTCATCAGGCTGCGGGATATCAGTCTCCTGCGCGAGCTGCTCTGCTCCCGCGGTCACGAGATCGACCAGTATCTCACCGGTCTTTTCTCCCTTTCTGACAAGCAGATGGCGGAGATATCCGGTATGGCGCATTCTGTGATAAAACGGCGTGCCCGCAGCCGCGAAATAATCGCGCGTGCTTTGGACGATCTGTCCGAAGTCCGGATCACAGATCCGGCATCCGTCAGCAGTGACGATATCATGAAACGCACTGCGTTTGTGAAGGCCAAGCGCCAGCGGTCCTCCGAGATACTCATCTCCGAATGTGAATTCCATCTTGTTTCGGTATGCGGCCGGTGACGGTGAAGGCCGGATCCCTTCCCATGGGATTGCTCTGTCTTCCGGCATTACAGTCTCAAGAAGCCTCAGCACCTGCTCCTCTTTCAACCGCAGCTGTGCCTCATATTGCAGCCCCTGATAGGCACATCCGCCGCAGGTTCCGGCTTTAGAGCAGTCAGGGTCACAATATTCGGGGCCCGGCTTCAGGATTTCCTGACACTCTCCTTCCCACTGGCCCCGGCGTTTCTTTTTGAGCCGTAATCTGATCTCCTGTCCCGGAAGAACACGCTTGACAAGGACAGGAGCTTCAGCCGAAACATCTGACAAATGACCGTCTGCATCAAAAACACCGTCGACACGCACGATACCCTTGTTCGGGTAATCAATGCGCACAACGGTGCCTTTTAGAATCTCATTTTTCTTCACCGGCTTACTTCTCCCAGGTCAGACCGATGCTCTCCTGTGTGCGGTCGCGCATCATCAGGGATTTAACGCCGTCAGCAGCCGACATGCCCTCGAACAGGATCTTGTTGACCGCTTCGACGATCGGCATCTGGACATTCTCACGAGCAGCCAGTGCCTTTGCAGCTTTCGCGCTGTAGACGCCCTCGACGACCATTTTGACCTTGTCCATCGCCTCCTGATAAGTCGCGCCCTGCCCGATCAGATAACCGGCATTGTGGTTGCGGCTGTGATTGCTGCTGCAGGTCACGATCAGATCGCCGATGCCGGCCAGACCGGCAAAAGTCTCGGCATGACCTCCGAGTTTGACGCCGAGTCTCGACATCTCACTGATCCCGCGTGTGATCAGCGCGGCTTTAGTATTGTCACCGCATCCGAGTCCGTCGGCCATGCCGGCTGCAAGCGCAATGACATTCTTCAACGATCCGCCGAGCTCCATGCCACGGATATCGGGGCTCGTATAGACACGGAAATAGTCTTTATTCATAAACATCTTCTGGAGGTACTCGGCTGTCTCCTGCTCTTTCGCGCCGACAACGACTGCAGTCGGAACATCGCGGCCGACTTCTTCGGCATGACTCGGTCCCGACAGCGCGGCGATCTCAGCTCCCGGAAGCTCTTCTTCCAGCTGTTCAGACAGTGTCATCAGCGTCGATTCTTCGATTCCTTTACTGACTGAAACAATCAGAGTACCGTCTTCGACGAACGGTGCCATCTGTTTTGCTACTGAACGTACGAAAACCGACGGTGTCGACATGATCAGAAAATCCTTTCCTTTGCATGCCGCCTCAAGATCAGTTGTCGCGGTGATCCCGTCGCCAAGCTTTACTCCCGGCAGTTTATCGCTGTGTTCATGTCCGTTGTTGATCATATCGGCTTCCGCCGGATCAAACGACCAGATCATGACCTGATGCCCGTTCGATTCGAGCAAATGCGACAGCGCGCATCCCCAGCTGCCTGATCCGATGACTCCTACCTGTGCCATAGCCGTTTCCTCCTTTAACCCATCCTGCTCTCGCCGCGCTCGCGCACAACGATCCTGATCGGTGTTCCCTCAAATCCGAACGTGTTCCGGATCTGGTTTTCGAGATACCGTCTGTATGAAAAATGCATCAGTTTCTTATCATTGACAAATATCACAAATGTCGGCGGTTCCGTGCCGACCTGTGAAGCATAGAGGACCTTCAGACGCCGGCCTTTGTCCGACGGAGGCTCGCTCATCGCGACCGCTTCCATAATGATCTCGTTGAGAACGCCGGTCGTGATCCTCTTTCTGCGCTCCTCAACAATCGAATCGATCTCTTTATACAGATTGTCGAGACGCTTTCCTGTCAGCGCCGAGATATAAATGATCTTCAGATATGAAGCGAACGACAGGACCCGCATCACATCATCGCGGTATTGATACATGGTCTTATCGTTTTTCTCGATCGCATCCCACTTGTTGACAGCGACCAGAAGTCCCTTGCCCTTTTCGTGCGCGATCCCGGCGATCTTCGCGTCCTGTTCGGTGATCCCCTCGACCGCATCGATCATCAGGATCACAACATCAGCGCGTTCTGCTGCCGACAGGGCTCTGATCACACTGAACCGCTCGATATTCTCCCTGACTTTGCTCTTGCGGCGCATGCCGGCCGTATCGATAAAGACGTATTCGCGTCCGTGGTATTTGATCACGGTATCGATCGCGTCGCGCGTCGTGCCGGCGATATCGGAGACGATCACACGCTCCTTGCCGAGCAGCTTATTGATCAGTGATGATTTGCCGACGTTTGGCTTGCCGACCACGGCAACTTTTGTCCGCTCGTCGATATCCTCTCCCTCTCCTTTTGCCGGCAGGAGTTTGACAAGCTCATCAAGCATATCGCCGATGCCGAGTTTCAGTGAGGCCGAGATCGGATACGGATCTCCGATACCGAGCTGATAGAACTCATAGATATCCGGCATCATTTTTTCAAAATTATCGACCTTGTTGACAACAAGCATGACCGGCTTGCGGCTCTTCCTGAGCATGTCCGCAACCTTCGCGTCCGCATCGACAAGCCCCTGGCGTACATCGACCAGGAACAAAACGACATCGGCGCTCATCAGAGCCAGCTCTGCCTGCTCTCTCATCTGACTCAGAATAATATCGCCTGAATCCGGCTCGATACCGCCCGTATCGATGATCGTAAATGTTCTGTCCAGCCAGGACGCATCCGCGTAAATACGATCACGCGTCACGCCCGGCGTATCCTCGACGATCGAGATCTTCTCGCCGGCAAGCGCGTTAAAAAGTGTTGATTTTCCGACATTCGGCCGTCCTACAATGGCCACGATCGGCTTGCTCATAATCAATTCCTTTCAGTATTATTTCCGCTTTAACGATACCACACGCACCTTGCGTAAAGCAATATGAAATGCTATGATTTGAATGCGGAGGAATGTACTATGATAGATCAAAAAGGATTTGGGAAACGTATGCCGGTCGCCCCGCTGAAGATGGTCGTTCTCGACAGTTTCAGGAAGCAGGGCGAGATTATTGATAAGAGGATCGTCAAGATGCGTCAGGATTACACTTATCCTGATCCCAGCATCAAACCGCAGGATACTTATATGCTCGGAAGCCGCTGTCCGCGGTTCGGTTCCGGTGAATCGAAGGGCGAACTGCTCGGCAGTGTCCGCGGAGTCGATCTGTTTATCCTGGCTGATGTCTGTAATTACAGCATCACCTACACGATCAACGGCATGGTCAATCACATGTCTCCCGATGATCACTTCCAGGATATCAAGCGCATTATCCTTGCCGCGAACGGCAAGGCAAAACGTATCAATGTCATCATGCCGTTTCTGTATGAAAGCCGCCAGCACAAGCGCGAAAAGAGAGAATCTCT
>CACYEU010000246.1 GCA_902773445.1 uncultured Lachnospiraceae bacterium
AAAGCTGAAGGATATTAATATAATAAGTGATATATTAAAGAAGAACCCGGATATCCCACAGAGGTTCGCCTTTACGATCAACGTGTATGAGGCAGATGATGATGAGATGAGAAGTCCCATACACTGGTCAGGCATGCCGCAATCCAGCGACTATAAGGATATGGGAGACGGGACTAAAAAAGTCTTACCAAATCTGCCTGTCGGTGCAAGGGTTGTGATCACTGAAGAGAGGGTAGATGAGTATATCCCGTACGCGGAGGGTTCGAGCGGCTTGGAAGGCACGTTCAATATTGATGAGGATGGAGCCTCGTTTACCTTTACCGTGCCTGAGACTGGCAAGGATCAGGAAACACCGACACTGACGTTCACCAATACCCTGGATAAGCGGGGCTATATCATCCATCACTACCTGGCGGGAACCAAGGTGCAGGTGGCGGATGATGAAGTGGCGAGCGAGGAGCAGATGAAGTACATCGGTGAGACGGTGACGGCCGCACCGGTGAATAAAGATCAGTTATATGAACAGTATAAAGATGCGAAGTTCAGTGCCTTCTCGCCGGCCGAGACGATCACGCTGAGTGTATATGATTCCTATAATGAGATCGTCGTCTATTATCAGGTACCTTTAACGATAGAGGCAAAATCGAAGGAGAAAGTGTATGACGGGAAAGCACTGAATGGCGAGTACATCATCGATGGCATAGTTCACCCATTTGAAGAGATCGATGATGAAGAGGTGATCAGGAATGCCCTGGGGAAGCCGCTTTCTATCATTAATGCGAATGAGGACGATCCGGAAGAGTATCTGGGAGATTTCCAGTCGAAACTGATCGCCGGCATTCCGGTATATTATGATGTGAAGTATATTCCAGGCGAGCTGCTGATTCATCGACGTCCGATTACGATATCCGGCACGACGATGAAGGATATCGTTTATGACGGACAAGAGCATGAACTGCAGGATATTATCGTGGAAAAGACCGGTAAAGATGCAGACCGCGGCCTGCTGGACGGGGATATCGTCACGCCTTCAACCGTCCGGGTGAGCGGAAGATATGTCGGCTCCTACACGCAGAATCTGCAGGGCGCATATATCAATATCTCCGGCAATAGCGGTTATGTGACGGGTAATTACGAGATGGACCTGGTAGACGGTGGTTTTAATATAGTGACGCCGGATGCTAAGGAACATCCGGAACTGACAGCGGAAAAGACGGCTGATAATAAGGCATACAAAGCCGGCGATACAGTCTATTTCTCCATCAAGGCTACCAATATTTTCAATGACCGTCAGACGATACGGTTTGAAGAACATTCTTCTGTGGAACTTACTCAGACAGTCGTTGAAAATGTATACCCGGGATCTCTGGCCATGACAAGCGGCAACTATACAGTCACCGAACAGGATGTCATCAACGGATCCTTTACGAATACAGCGACGGTCAGAGTCGGTGATTATGAAGTGGAGGTATCCAAGACAATCAAGACGGAGGAAGCCAATCCGCATCTGACGGTCAAGAAGGACGTGAGCAGCTACTCATTCGGCAGCAGCGGCTACGGGCCGGGGGATGAAATCAGCTGGCTGCTCAGCGTGACCAATGACGGCAACCTGACTCTGACCGATATAGTGCTGACAGATGAAATGACAGGAGAGGAATGGACGATTGATGCGCTCACGCCCGGCCAGTCCTCTGAACTGTATACTGTCAAGCATACAGTCACGGAGGATGACATCATTAAGCTTCGTGGTGAGATTAAAAACACTGCGAAAGCGACGGCCAAGAGTCCCGACGGGACGACGCCTGTCTTCACAGTGACGGATACGCAGAAGCTGGAGGAGAAGAACAGTAAGCTGACGCTTGAAAAGCAGGCGGTAAACCGGCCGGCGAATTATTTCTACTATGAACCGGGCGAGAAGATTGAGTATGAAATCATTGCATCCAATGAGGGCAATGTGACACTGCATGATATTTCCATCGTGGATGAACTGCCTGGTTTTACCTTTGAGAAAGATGCGAAGGTGAAGGGCATTACGCTGGAGCCGGACGTGGAGTACAGCGTATCGGGCACATATACCGTAACGGAGGACGATGTCACTGCGGAACAGGTGGTCAACAAGGCAATGGCAACCGGCCGCGATCCGGCGGGCGTGCCGGTCAGCGCTACAGCTGAGGTACAGTCTGCGACAACATCGGAAGACCCGTGGGATGATGAAGGAGGCAGCGGCGCATACCATACCCTGACGATCAGGTATCTGTATGAGGACGGCAGAGAAGCCGCGGAAACGATCACTGAACGGTACAGGACGGGAACGTCGTATATTAAGTTCTCTCCGTCAATCTACAATTACCGGGCGGATCAGTCTGTTGTTTCCGGCGCTATGCCTGACCAGGACGTGGATGTCGTGGTCACCTATACGATTATCGATCCCACTATTCCGGACGGTCAGTATGATGATGACGATACCGACGCCGACGGCAACTACACCCTGACGGTTCATTATACGGATGAGTTCGGCAATCAGCTCTCTGACGATCATGTCGGAAAGTACAAGCCGGGCGTCTCCTACAATGTGAAATCACCGGATGTAGAAGGCTATGTACCGGAGCAGGAGCGTGTAACAGGCGTCATGACAGGCAACCTGGAGCTGACAGTTATCTATGATCCGGGCATGTATACTCTGAAGGTGCGCTATACTTACACAAACGGCAAGCAGGTCGCAAAGGATTATACAGAAAACTTTGCATTTGGCGAGACCTACACGGTGGTATCCCCGACAAAGAAGGGATATACGCCTGATCAGGCTGTTGTGAAAGGTGAGATGCCGGGCCGCAATATTGAGATTACGGTTGTCTACACGAAGGATTCTTCTGCGAACGGGAAAGGCTCCGGCACCAATTCGTCCACATCGATCGGAAACTGGGACAGCCTGAACAGCGCGATCGACAAACTGAACGGTCTCGGAGGAGAAAATCTCGAGGAAGAGACGGAGACGGAAGGACCGTACATTTACGAATATATTCCGACGGAGACAAAACTGCTGAAGAACCACGAATGGGTTCCTATTGAGGATTATGCGAAGCCTCTTGGCCTTGGCAACATCAGCGTAAACGCGGGTGAGAGCTTCGAGTAAGATGATGCAGCTTCAATAGAGCAGAAATAAGAGAACGTTTTGGCGTTCTTGCCGTATGGAAAGAAAGATGCAGGAGGTTACGGGATGAAATATAAAGCCTTATGCATACTGACAGGCGCGCTGCTGCTTTGCAGCGCGTCTGTCGTGACAGCGCAGGAGGCATCAGCAGGCGCGGAGCAGACCTATGCAGAGGAT
>CACYEU010000247.1 GCA_902773445.1 uncultured Lachnospiraceae bacterium
CTTGAGCATCTCAAGAGCCTTGGGCTCGTATCCGGGGGCGATAACGCCGTCGGAAACCTCGCGGCGGATCAGTCTCGCGGTCGCGACATCGCAGACATCGGACAGAGAGATGAAATCGCCGAAAGAGGACATGCGGTCAGCGCCGCGCGCTCTCGCGTAAGCGGAGGAGAGGGGCGTGAACTTCTTGACATCGTCGACCCAGTAGATTTTTTTCAGCGTATCGGTCAGAGGACGTCCGATCGCCGCGCCGGCGGGAGAAACATGCTTAAAGGAAGTCGCCGCGGGCAGTCCGCTGACAGCCTTGAGCTGGGATACCAGCTGCCAGCCGTTCATGGCGTCGAGCAGGTTGATGTAGCCGGGACGGCCGGACAGAACGGTGATCGGCAGATCGCTGCCGTCTTCCATATAGATGCGGGCCGGTTTCTGATTCGGGTTGGTGCCGTATTTAAGCTGCATTTCGTTCATGGACGGATCCTCCTTGGATTATTGATTTTTATTGACGATACGGGTCTCGGTCAGTCCGGTCGCGATGTCGATCGTGCGGACAAAGAGAGAGACCTTGTTGTCTTCGTTCAGGCTGGTCCAGACAAGCTCGGTAAGGGAATCGATATCTCCCTGCGGAAGCTCGAGCAGAGTCGGCTCGCCTTCGAAGCTCGGTAGCGGATTGCCGTCACCGGAATAGGTGTGGATGAAACGTGCCTCGCCCGTTTTGGGATTCTCATAAGTAAAGGTATAGCGCAGGCAGTCTGATGGGTCGCCGTTATCAGACTTAAGAATCGACATGGCGTAAGAATACTTCCCGCCGCTGTTATTCAGAATACCGGAAATACGGGGCGTATAGTTCGGCGCGTCCGGCTCAAATTCGCGGCAGCGCAGGGACTGTTCAAAAGTCTTGCCGGCAGCCAGGCCTTCGTAGATCGTGTCGGTCTGATCGCCATTGGTCACGATGGTTGTGTCGCCAAGAACGCGGACAGGCGCATAGATAATCAGGCTCGGATCGGACATTTTGGACGGATCAAAAGCCTGCGTGCGGATACCGTCACCATCTGTTACAAATACGCGGTTGCGGCTGTTCACGCTCCGCCCCATGATGAAATACGCGGTAAAAGCCTTGGTTCCATCTTGTGTTCTTCCGATGATAATTCCTCTTCCCGGATAAGTGTTGCCCTGCAATTCGGACTGGATCGACTGAAGCTGCATACGTTTCCTCCTTGATTAATGGACTTGCGGTACAATCATAGCATATTTTGGAAGGGTTTACAAGACAGAAATGCGGTGTCTTGCCTGGATTCTAGCGTTGTTTTGCTCTGATCCTGCACCTCTGATTTTGTCGGCTCTGTGTCATTGAGTATCGTTTATAAGGCAGTTATTGGTAAGCTGTGAGTCGATGTTGTCACTGCTTTGAGTCAATTATGTCTTGACTTTGAGTCGATTATGTCCCGGCTTTGTGTCGATTATATCGCAACTTTGTGTCAGCAAATCCATTGATTCCTATGGATTGCCTTCATTCTCTGACATAATAGACAGCTATCCTCTGATAATAGAATGTCAGAATCTACTGGACTTCACATTAACAAAGAAGGCTTTTCTGACACGCTGCAGTTGATTCTGTATCTTATAAGCCAGTTGACGATTGCTTGTGTCAGAGATCTTTTCAAATCCTTATAGATCAAAAGAAAAGCTGACACGAAAGGGGCAAAGCTGAGGCGATAATGAAGGCGTATGCGGAGATGAAAGCAGAGAAAAGGGCAACAGCAAGGGCGGAAACGAAAAAAGAAAACGCTGGGGACAGTTCTGCGAAAAAAAAAGAACGGCTCCGATAACGCATGAATTTTAGAAATATTCTTATGCAAGAATACGTAAAAAATTTCGGTTTTGCTGTATAGAAAAAACACTTGCTTGATATTTGCAGGAATTCGATCAGAAAACTCCGCGCGCGTGCAGCATCTGCTCTATTTCAACAAGATCAATACGTTTGCCATGCGTTTGACTGATCAGAAGATCTATTCCGTCGACAAGACCATCATAATGATATCGTTCGTGCTTGTTCTTCCAATCCTCGGTATAGCTCGTCTCATCAAGCATTC
>CACYEU010000248.1 GCA_902773445.1 uncultured Lachnospiraceae bacterium
ATGATCGGATAAGGCATGAATTCCGGCGTCTCATCTGTTGCGTAACCGAACATCATGCCCTGATCGCCGGCTCCGATCGAATGATCGTCCTGCGCATCGTTGACACCGAGCGCGATATCAGCCGACTGATCGTCGATCGCGGTCAGGACCGAACAGGTGTCGGCGTCAAATCCAAGCTTCCCCCTGTCGTAACCGATCTCTTTGACCGTCTGGCGGACGACTTTCGGAATATCGACATATCCCTGCGTTGTGATCTCGCCCATGACAAGGACCAGCCCGGTCGTCGTGCTTGTCTCGCACGCGACGCGGCTCATCGGATCCTGTCTGATCATCTCGTCGAGAATCGCATCCGAGATCGCATCGCACATTTTGTCGGGATGCCCCTCTGTCACTGACTCAGATGTAAATAGATGTCTTCCCATTTGTAATTCCTCCTGTATCTGAATCTATCCGGTGATCATCGAGATGATCGCCATGATCGGATTGTGTTGATATATGTATTCCAAAAACGCACTGTTTTCGATGCATTTAAAGCATTCTTTTCCAAGCTGTGTGTAACAGAGCGGTATCAGAAGCGCAAAGAACAGACCGAGCAGGATCACGCCCTGCAGCAGACCGAACATACCGCCCAGCGCCCGGTTGAGGCCGTTGGCAAGCGGCAGGTGATCGACAATATGCGCCATCGCGAGGATGACCCGATAGAGCAGAAACACGATCACGAACGATCCCACATAGGCGAGGATGCCCGCGATCAGGTCGGTCAAATACGCCTTGATATAGTCGATCCAGTTGTCGACGCCGAGCCTCTTATAGATTTCGTTGTTATTGTTCTCGATCAGCAGCTCTTTCAGGAACTTAGGCAGCTGTGTCTCTCTGATCAGCTCGGACTGCTGGGACTTTGACAGCGCCGAACCGTCGAATGCCGGCAGTTTGACGCCGTGTTTTTTCTCAAATTCTTCAATTCCGGATACATCGATCCCGTATTTTTCCCGCTCGGCGACCATCTTGTCGACTTTGTCCGAGACCCTGTCCTTAAGCGATGTATGATCCAGGATCGCATCCTTCACATAGGGCTGGATAAATGTGATCAGCCAGAGGCAGATCAGCGCTCCGAACAGAGACAGTCCCTGCCGGAGAAATCCTTTCCGTATGCCGAGCAGAAAGCTCAATGCCAGGACGGCGATGACCGCTGCCGTAAGCCAGTTCATAGAATGCTCCCCTTATTACTTCGTAAGATATACTGTCGATATCCCGTCATTAGTCACGACCGCATAACGGTTGATGCCGCGCACCGGCATCACAAAATACACGCGGTCCTGAAACTGGCCTTCAAACCGGCGGATCCCTCTGAGGGTGAACATGCACCCGTTCTGACCGCTGTACATGATGACCTGATTGTCCGCAAAAACGATATGATCGTAATTGCCCGCGACCGTCTTGTCGAGTTTTTTGGAGCCGTTTCGCGCATAGATCTGCAGTCTGTGCCCGCCGCTTGACGAACGCGTTACAAAGCCCATATACCGGTCATCGTGAAAGACCTTTTCGATCTCGCCGCTGAACCGGATCGTCTTTTTCTTCTCGGGTTTTGTGACGCCCTCGAAAATCGTACAGGTCGACTCAGCGACGATCACCGGGACATTGTCGAGATAGAAGACTTCTCCGGCAATTTCCCCTTTGATCTTATTCGAAAACAGTTCTTTGTCTTTTTTCTCAGTCTTTACATCGTAACAGACGACCCGTCCGCCGACGCCGTCGCCCGAAGGCTTCAGGTAGGAGACCATCAGCACATCGCCGTCGTCGGAAAGCGCCGCGCTGATCGGATATCCGCTTTCAGATAATGAAGCCTGGTGTTCAAGGATCAGACTGCCCTGGCTGCTGAAACAGGAAACGACCGGTGAACTTCCGTTTTCCTGTATCACCGCGGCGACACCGCCGGTCGATAAGCTGACTTTTTCGATCGGACGTGAAGTCTCAGCGTGTCCGACGATACCTTTTTTATCAAATATAAAGACGTCGGTTCCTCCGACATCGGCAACAGCCGCATAGTCGCCCGACACAGCAGCTGACGGAGTCTGCATCTGCGCCGCCTGATTCCATTTGTCCTCGCCGTTTGCGTTCATCAGCGAGATCCCGTCGCGGTTGTATTTCAGGATATTCCCCGCAAACGGTATATAGCCGTTGCCGGCTGCGTCCGCCAGATCATTCGTCTGCGCGACGCGGACCGTATCGTATGTCTGCAAAAGCATTATGACGAACACGGTAGCCAGAAGCAGCGCAATGACACCGATGATCAGGTGTTTACGGCTTTTGCGCCGCCGCCTCGGTTGTGAACTGTGTCTTTCGGCCATGTCACATATCCACTCTGCCTTCGAGTGCCCGAAGCAATGTCACTTCATCGGTGTATTCAAGGTCTCCGCCGACCGGGACGCCGCTCGCGATGCGCGTGACCTTGATGCCGGCCGGTTTGATCAGCTTGCTGATATACATCGCGGTCGTCTCGCCCTCCAGCGTCGAATTGGTCGCGATGATCACCTCATTCACATCGCCTTTCAGCCGTTCGATCAGTTCTTTCAGCCGGATGTCATCAGGTCCGATGCCGAGCATCGGCGAGATCGCCCCGTGGAGCACATGGTAGACACCTTTATACTTGCCGGTCTTTTCATAGGCGATCATATCGCGGGTCGTCTCGACGACCATGATCGTCTTCTGATCGCGCGCGGGATCGCTGCATACGCCGCACAGTTCACGGTCAGTCAGTGAGCAGCACTGCCGGCAATAGCGTATATTCTCTCTGGCCGAGACCATGGTCCCCGCCAGCCTTTCGACATCTTCTTTTGGCTGTGAAATCAAATGAAACGCGAGCCGCTGCGCACTCTTGCTTCCGATACCCGGAAGCTTAGAAAGCTCGGCGATCAGCAGTTCCATCTGTTCGCTGTAGTGTTCCATAGATGACTCCGATTAAAACCCGTTTCTCCCTGACACAGTCTGATCAGAACGGAAGACCTCCGCCGAGTCCGCCTGTCAGTCCCGAAAATGCCGTCGATGTCGCGTCATCGGCTTTCTTGAGAGCCTCGTTCGCTGCCGCGATGATCAGATCCTGAAGCATTTCGATATCATCGGGATCGACGATCTCTTCGGCCAGAACGACTTTGGACAGCTGATGCTTGCCGGTCACTGTCACTTCGATCGCTCCGCCGCCGGCTGTTGCCGTGTATTCCTTGGATTCGAGTTCCTTCGCGGTCTCTTCCATCTGCTTCTGCATCTTCTGAGCCTGCTTCATCAGATTGTTCATGTTCGGCATTCCGCCGCCGGGATAACCACCACGTTTTGCCATCAGTCTTCCTCCTTAATGATATCCATCTTGATCTGCTGAAGTCCGCGCTCCGGATCATACAGATCCGGTTCTTTCGGCGCGATCCATTTGACCGCCACTCCGACTTTGTCTCCCACGACCTTGCTGATCAGTTCTTCGAGTTCTTTTTTATGTTCACCGGCATTGAGCCAGTCGGCATACATCTTGTTGGTCGTCTTAAAGACCATCATATTGCCGTTTGCCGCGACGCCGACTCTGAAGCGTCCTTCGCGGAGATAGGAGCGCATCATCGGTCCGGCTGCCTGCCTGATCTCCGGCAGCATCTTCATTGCCCGCCGCGCCGGTCCGTCAGGAACTGATTCCTGCCCTGCCGGTTTCTTCGGCACCTGCTGTGCTTCAGGCGCATGTACCGGCGGCGCTTTTGGCGCAGAGACCGCCGGCTCGGCTGCCGGCTGGGCAACAGGATCTTTCGGAGCAGGCTTCGTATCCGTTTCCTGCCCCGGTTCCGGTCCGACCTTCGGCGCAAACTGTGACACCGGAATCTGTTCTTTCGGTGTCGGATGTGTCTGATCCTTTGCCGCTGCGGAGCGCTCGGGCACAGGTGCCGCCTCCGAATGAACAGCTGCTGTACCCGGCGGTGTGCAGAGGCGGATGATCGTCATTTCCAGCAGGACTCTCTTCTGCGCGGTAAGCCGCATCCTTGCCTGCGTCTCTGCGATATCATTGATCGCCGCTATGATCCGCTCTTCACTGACCCCGCCGATCCATTCCCGGATACCCTCGATCACTGTGCTCGAAAAATCGACCATTCCCGCAGGGTCGTCAATATTCTTGCAGAGCAGGAGATTTCGCAGATACCAGCCAAAATCAAGCGCGATCTGCGGCGCTTCGCGCCCTTCCATCATCGCATTTTCAAGTATGACCAGCGCACGCGAAGTATCGCAGCTGATCACGGCTTTGAACAGGTCCTCGAACACCTCGGTATCGACCGTGCCGATCATCTCAAGCACATGGTCATAAGTCAGCATTTCGCCCGGATAGTAAGTCAGACACTGATCGAGCAGGCTGATCGCGTCGCGCAT
The DNA here is from genome assembly GCA_902773445.1 of uncultured Lachnospiraceae bacterium. GTDB lineage: Bacteria > Bacillota > Clostridia > Lachnospirales > Lachnospiraceae > RUG842. The sequence continues at coordinate 4,396 of CACYEU010000248.1, forward strand.
CGATCCGTCGGCCTTGCGCGCGATATACTCAAGCGCTTTCTCTTCGCCTTCGGCGCCTTCGCGCTTCATCAGTTCGCTCAGCCGGTCGACCATGACCTGACTGGTCATCCGCTTGAAGTCAAATCTCTGGCACCGCGATGTGATCGTCGGCAGGATCGAGCGCGCCTCGGTCGTCGCCAGGATAAAGACAACATACTCCGGCGGCTCTTCGAGCGTCTTCAGCAGCGCATTGAACGCGCTGGTCGAGAGCATATGCACCTCATCGATGATATAAACCTTGTAATGGCCCTGCGTCGGACGGTAACTGACCTCTTCGCGGATCTCACGGATGTTGTCGACGCCGTTGTTGGATGCCGCGTCGATTTCGATCACATTCATCGAGCGTCCTTCGGCGATCGCCTTACAGCTGTCGCATTCGCCGCAGGGATTGCCGTCGACCGGGTGTTCGCAGTTGATCGCTTTGGCGAAAATCTTTGCGAGCGTCGTCTTGCCGGTCCCGCGGGTCCCGCAGAACAGATAGGCGTGTCCGGTCCTCCCGGTGCGCACCTGATTGCGCAGCGTCGCGACGATCGCGTCCTGTCCCTTGACCTCGTCAAATACATCGGGTCTGAATTTTCTGTATAACGCCATATAAGACATATGATTCTCCCTGAAAAATCCGGGTTGAAAGCCTTCACCACCAATATAGATTATACCGTATTTTGGAGTGGATGTCAGCCGGACACACAAAATAATATGCCCCGCGGACATGATCCGCGGGGCATGCTTATACACTCAGTTTTCAGTGGGATAAACCGTCAGTCAATGCCTTCTTAAATGGATGATGAGCAGCACGATCACAACGGCTGCTGCCGCGATCAGTATCCACAAAGCCATGTTTGACGGGTCACCTGTCGGTGTATACATAATTTCTCATCTCCTCATTGATGAAACATTTCCGATTGATCTCATATTATCACAGAACGAACACCCGTTCAATAGCCTGTCAGGGCGGCCGGCTCCGGGTGATTTTTGCAGCGGCCTGTGCTATACTGATGAAAACGATTATCGGGAGGTAACTGATGGAACCAAACAAACCCTGCTGGTGCGGAAGCGGAAAAAAGTACAAGAAATGTCATAAGAATTTCGATGAGAAACTGCACATTTTAAAGATGCAGGGTCATATTGTGCCCGACCATTCCCTGATCAAGACGCCCGAACAGATCAGAATGATCCGGCGCAGCGCCGATCTGAACACCGCAGTATTAGACCAGGTTGCGGCCGCGATCCGTCCGGGCATGACGACGCAGGAGATCGACGATATCGTCTATACATTTACGACGGAAAACGGCGGTATTCCGGCACCGCTGAACTACGAGGGATTCCCGAAGAGCGTCTGCACATCGATCAACGATCAGATCTGTCACGGTATCCCGTCAGAATACGATGTGCTCGAGGAGGGCGACATCGTCAATGTCGATGTCTCCACGATCCTTGACGGTTATTTTTCCGACGCATCAAGAATGTTTGCGATCGGCGAAGTCAGTGATGAGGCAAAGCGCCTGATCAAAGTGACTGAAGAGTGCGTCGAGCTTGGACTTGCGCAGGCCAGACCCTGGGGATTTCTCGGGGACATCGGCGAAGCGGTCAACACGCATGCGACCGCCAACGGCTGCAGTGTCGTCCGCGATATCGGCGGGCACGGCGTCGGTCTGGAGTTCCACGAGGACCCGTTTGTCAGTTATGTTACGAGAAAAGGCACCGAGATGGTGATGGCGCCCGGTATGATGTTCACGATCGAGCCGATGATCAACGCCGGCACATACGAATATACCGTCGACGAAGACAACGGATGGACCGTGTATACCGCCGACGGCATGCTTTCTGCTCAAATCGAATATATGGTTTTGATCACTGAAGACGGCGTCGAAGTGCTTACGAAGTAATCAGCAGTGCGCCGCGGGCAGGAATCGTGACAGTCAGTCTCCCGCCTGCCGCCTCTTTCGGTGTGTCAGAGGCACCTTCATATTCCGGAATAACCGGCCATCCGGGGCCGGCGCTGTTTCGCATCGTGTGAATCGCGCAGCTCCATTTCGCGTCATCCGGCGCGCCTGTCAGCCAGACCGGCAATTCCACAGTCACAGCTTCTTTCAATACGTTAAAGGCCGCGATGTACCGTTCATCGCCGGTAAAACGCGCGAACGAGAACCATCCGTCACCCGCGCCTGTCACAAGCGTTGAACCGTGCTTAAGCGCGTTTGACGCGCGGCGTATCGCAATCAGCTGACGATGCCAGTTGATCAGTTTTTTGTCTTCATGTCCCCACGGATAAGCGCGCCGGTTGTCCGGATCAGTCCATCCGGTCTGACCAGCTTCATCCGCGTAGTAGACGGTCGGCATGCCCGGCCAGGTCATTTGAAACAGAACACCCTGGCGCATCATCCTCTTCGTGACCGCGTCACTTGCCGCCGCGGGGCCGGCTGTGTTCAGCCTGCCGACTCTCCGGTTGGTTCTGGTCAGGAAGCGGGAATGGTCATGGTTGGATAATTCGTTCATCGCAACCGACAGTGACGCTTCAGTAAATGCAAGATTGCCGTTCATAAGCATATCTCTGAAAGCCGGTCCGTTTCCGCACAGATCAGGCCGTGCGCTGTCCGAATGCTTTTCCATGCCCGTGAAGAACCAGCTTACCGGCTCCATAAATGCATCGTAATTCATAACCGAATCCCACTCGCTGCCTTTCAGATAATCTTTCGGATCACCATAGTGTTCGGCAATGATCAGTGCATCGGGATTGGCTTTTTTGACAACATCCCTGAAATCTCTCCAGAACGCGTGGTTCATCTCGGGGTTCATGCCGAGATCGGCCGCGACATCGAGCCGCCAGCCGTCGACTGAGTACGGCGGAGAGACCCATTTTGCAGCGATGCGCAGGATCTCATCGCGCAGTGTCTGCGATGCATAGTTGAGTTTCGGCAGAGTATCGTTGCTCCACCAGCCGATATACGAATCATTGCACGGCCAGGCATCATCCCCGGTGTCATTGAAAATAAAGTGATCGCGGTACGGGCTGTCCGCCGACCAGTACGCGCCGCTGCCATCATACATCTGAGCGCAGTCCATCCACCGGTTAAATGATCCGCAGTGATTGAACACGCCATCGATGATCACACGCATCCCGCGCGCATGCATTTCGCCGACAAGCGCGGCGAACAGCATATCGCTGGTCGTAAGATTGGCAGTGCTGGTCGTGCGGCGGATATAGCGCTCCGTCACTTTCATATTCTTCATCGAATGATAGACTTCTCTGTATTCCCCGTTTTCGATATCCTTAATGTCATCGACGATCGTCCCGATATGCGGGTCGATGTGATCATAGTCCTGAGTATCGTATTTGTGTGACGACGGGGAGACGAACAGCGGGTTGAAATAGACAACTTCGACGCCAAGATCCTGCAGATAATCAAGTTTGTTCATGACGCCGAGCAGGTCTCCGCCGTAGAAATCCCTGTAATCACCGTCTTTCGGCAGATGGTTCCAGTTGTGCTGCGCCTCGCAAGGCTGTCCGAGATAAATGTATTCGCCGTTCGTGACGTCATTGTTCAGATCACCGTTCCTGAACCGGTCGACAAGGATCTGATAGCCAACCGCTCCCTTTGCCCAATCCGGTGTATGGAATCCCGGGTAAATGCGGAAATCCGCCGCGTTCTCCTCTTGCGCGGAAACGCCGAGACGGCCGTAATAAACCGGGCTGATTCCGTCATCCGCCTTGAAATGATAGGTCAGCGGCTCATCGCCGGCATCCAGCGCGCAGCTGTAAACAGCAAAATGTGTATCCCTTGATACCTCTTTCATATGCAGCGCACAGGGGCCTTCAGCGGCCTCGCCTATACCGCCTGTAACGATCAGCGATACCCTGACAGGCTCCTCGGCAGGCGTTCGAAAGAAGAGCCTGACCTGTTCACCGGGGTCAGGCTCGACCGGCCTCACATAGCCGTAAGTTGTGTCAGCATAAAATGCTTCAGTTCTCATCAGTCACTGTATCCTCTTGATCATTTTTACCGCGGTTTTCGAACAGTGCTTCGAATTCCTCGCGGGTGATCTTTTCTTTCTCAAGCAGCAGTGCCGCACATGCTTCGAGCACGTCGCGGTTCTCTTCGATGATCCGCTTCGCGTCGGCATAGCAGCTGTCGATGATCCGCTTGACTTCCTCGTCGATCTTGCTCGCGACACCCTCGCCGTAGCTGCGGTTCGTGTGCATCAGATCGCGACCGATAAAGACTTCATTGTCCTCGTCATCATAGCTGATCAGGCCAAGCGTATCGGAGAATCCGAACTTGGTGACCATCGAGCGGGCCAGCGCGGTCGCCTGCTTGATATCCTGGGACGCGCCGGTCGTAATATCGTCAAACACAGTCTCCTCAGCGACCCGTCCGCCGAGCGATACCGTGATATCCTGCAGCATTTTGCCGCGTGTATTGAAGATCTCATCGCGCTCCGGCAGCGGCATCGTATAGCCGGCCGCGCCGGTTCCCGTCGGAATGATCGAGACCATATGGACCGGGCCGACATCGGGAAGCACATGGAACAGAATCGCATGTCCTGCCTCATGATAGGCTGTGATCCTCTTATCCTTATCCGAAATGACCTTGCTCCTCTTCTCAGCGCCGATACCGACTTTGATAAAGGCACGGCGGATATCGTCCTGTGTCAGGAAGAAGCGGTTCTCTTTTGCCGCGATGATTGCAGCTTCATTCATCAGATTTTCAAGATCGGCGCCTGTGAATCCGGCGGTCGTACGCGCGACCTGCAACAGATCGACATCGTCGCCGAGCGGCTTGTTGGCCGCGTGGACCTTGAGGATCTCGGCACGACCGACGACATCCGGCCGTCCGACAACGACCTTGCGGTCAAACCGGCCCGGTCTGAGGATCGCAGGATCAAGAATATCGACACGGTTGGTCGCCGCGATCACAATGATTCCCTGATGCAGACCGAAACCGTCCATCTCGACAAGCAGCTGGTTCAGCGTCTGTTCACGCTCATCATGTCCTCCGCCGAGACCGGAACCTCTGCGGCGCGCAACTGCGTCGATCTCATCGATAAAGACGATACACGGCGCATTCTTCTTTGCGTCCTCGAACAGGTCGCGGACACGCGATGCGCCGACACCGACAAACATTTCCACAAAATCCGAACCGGAGATCGTAAAGAACGGCACGCCCGCTTCGCCGGCGACTGCCTTCGCAAGCAACGTCTTGCCGGTTCCGGGAGGTCCCTCAAGCAGTACGCCCTTCGGAATGCGCGCGCCCATTTTCAGATACTTCTGGGGATCTTTCAGGAAATCGACGATCTCGTAGAGTTCTTCTTTTTCTTCCTTGAGACCCGCGACCTTGGAGAAATTGACAGTCTTGTCCTTCTCATCCGTCAGCTTCGCGCGGCTCTTTCCGAAATTCATCGCCTGCATGCCGCCGCTCTGACGCCTGAACATCATCATGACGAACAGCGCGACTGCCGCCATCATGAGCAGCGGAAGAATCGACGTGACAAAGACGCTCTCCTCCTGGACATTGTCCATATCGTAAGCGACGTTTTTCTCATCGAGATACGAAGCGACTTCGCCGACATCGGAGACAACGACGACTTTCGGATCCTCGTCCTCCTTCAGCTTGACTGCGACTTTTCCTGTCGGAACCGAACGGTTCTGATGGATCCGGACTTCTTCGACCCGATTCGATTCAACATATTTTTTGAATTGTTTATAGGTGATCGTATCCCCGCTGTCCGTGTTCTGTGAGAACATGTAGGCAATGAGGAGTCCGAGCAGCAGGACCAGCAGGAATGTGAACCGGCCGGCTCTGCCTCTGTTATCATTTCCCAATGTAACAGGCTCCTTTCGTTAGATTAAGAGTTGAGAACCTCTTTTTTGAAATAGCCGACATACGGCAGATTGCGGTATGCCTGATCCAGATCAAGGCCGTAACCGAGAACGAATTCATCGGGGATCACAAATCCGACATAGTCGACATTGACATCCTTGACCACACGGCGGTCCGGCTTGTCGAGCAGAGTCGTCAGCTTCAGACTGCCGGGATTGCGCTTGACAAGAAGGCTTAACAGATAGGAGAGTGACCGTCCCGAGTCGATGATATCTTCGACGACCAGAACATCTCTGCCTTCGATCGGCTCATCAAGGTCCTTGATCAGACGGACGACGCCCGATGATTCGGTTCCGCCGCCGTAGCTGCTGATACTCATAAAGTCCATTGTAACCGGGCAGGTGATATACTTGGACAGTTCGACCATATAGAAGATGCTTCCCTTGAGAATACCGACCATATGGACAGACTTGCCTTCATAATCGCGGCTGATCTGCGCTCCGATTTCTCTGATACGCTTTTCTACTTCCTCTTCCGAAATCAGAATACTTAAATCTTTAATATCCATGTCTAATCCGTGCCCTCCATTCTATCACTTGCTCGGTCTGCCCGGTCAGTAAACTGTCCGACGACTGACGGTGCCCGACGATCCAGAATACGTGATGTCCGTCTGCCAGCAGCGGGATCCGGTCTCTGTCCTCCTGCGGGATCTTATGGTCGACAAACCAGTCCTGCAGCTTCGCGCGGCCTCCGTCCTGATTGATGATGATATAGTCTCCGCTCTGTCTGGTCCTGAACGAAGAATTTTCTCCAATTATACCATAATCAAAATATTTCGTATAGGGATCATCTCTTAAGTTCAGCGGCTCTCCGGGATCGGGAAAACGCGATTTGAACTCATAGTCGTCAAATCCCGCAGACCGTGTTTCTGAGCCTTTTTCCGCGAATTCGATCCCGCCATAGACACGCCGGCAGACAAGACCGAAAGGCAGATC
>CACYEU010000249.1 GCA_902773445.1 uncultured Lachnospiraceae bacterium
TCCGTTCCCCGGAAAGCTCCTTTCCAAGATGGTCAGGATCGGCCTTCCTTCGGGCGGCGAAAATCTTACCTACAACCTGTACCAGACAACGCTTCTGTCGTTTGTCAACGGCATGGGTAACGATGCCGTCAATGCGAGGGCCTACTGCAACTCTCTCATAGCATTTGCGATGATATTCTCAAACGCGGCGGCCATGTCTACCCAGATAATAACGGGGCATCTTGTCGGCGCGGGCAAGACCGAAGAGGCATACAGACGTGTGTTCAGAACGCTTCGCATCTCAATGCCGATCACGATCGCGCTTTCTACGATAAACGCCGTGCTGTGTCCGTACACTCTGCGGTTTTTCACGCAGAACGAGAACATCATACGCCTCGGCGGCATGATAATGATCGCGGATATATTCGTCGAGACGGGACGGTGCCTGAACATGACATTCGTCAACAGCCTGAAGGCTGCCGGTGCTTATGTGTTCCCGCTCATCATGGGGATACTGTGTAACTGGGGACTGGGGCTTTCGACCGGATATATCGTCGGTGTACTGCTTCACGTCGGCGTTGCCGGCATCTACGCCGGGACGGCCACGGATGAATGCATCCGCGGTCTCATCGTCATGTACTACTGGTACAAAAAGAAGTGGCTTGGCAAATCAGTCGTGGAGAAATGATCCGTTGTTTATGATATAGACATCATCCGGGCGGATCGCAATCTCAACGGTTTTTTCAAGATCCGTTTTCCGGTCGATATACTGTTCCTTCGCGGCCAGTCTGATCCTGTCGCCGCAGACCTCGCCTTCAAGAAAGTTCACCTTCCCGAGAAAGCTTTCGACAAAACCGTCCTTCGGATCCCGGTACAGTTCGACCGGGCTTCCCGACTGTTCAATGACCCCCTCATTAAGGACAAATACAACATCGGACATGGTCATCGCCTCGCGCTGGTCATGCGTCACATAGATCACCGTGATCTTCAGTCGCTGCTGCAGTTCCTTGATCTCGCATCTCATCTCCTCGCGAAGCCTTGCATCAAGATTCGACAGGGGCTCATCAAGGAGCAGTACCTTCGGCTGTGCAACGAGCGCCCTGCAAAGCGCGATCCTCTGCTGCTGTCCTCCCGACAGCTGCGAAGGCATTCGCTTTTCCAGACCGTTCATATGGACCATCTCCAGTGCCTCGGACACCTTCTGTCTGACGGTATCCTTCGGAAGTTTCATGATCTTCAGCGGATATGCGACATTATCAAAAACATTCATGTGCGGCCAGACGGCATACGACTGGAAAACCATGCCGATCTGTCTCTTCTCGGGCGAAACGAAAACGCCCTTCCCGCTGACCGTTACATCATCGATACGGATCTCTCCCGCATCCGGCCTCTCAAAACCCGCCACGAGCCTGAGCATTGTTGTCTTGCCGCATCCCGAAGGACCCAGAAACGTTGCAAAGCATCCGTCATCGATGGTCGCCGAAAAATCCTTTATAACCGTATTATCACCGAACTTCTTGGTCACGTGATCTATCGTAATGGTTGACATAACTTTTCCTTTCCCGATCATGCGATCATATGTTGAACTTGCCTTTTGTCAGTTTATACAGCAGGAGATTTACCGCGGTCACAAGGATCAGTATGCCTCCCGCAAGAGCCGCCGCCGTCTGCTGGCTGTGGTATGTCTGATACAGGAACAGATCCACACCGAGCGTCTTCGTATTATTGGAATACAGCAGGTTTGACATGCTCAGCTCATAGAAGCACGGCATGAATATCAGAAACCACCCCGCGACAACGGACGGCGCGATGATCGGAACCAGTATGTCGCGAATGCGCCTTAACCATCCGGCACCGTTTGACTGCGCGGCCTCCTCAAGATCGTTGCTCACCTGTGACATCGCCGCCACGACGGTGCGCATCCCCATCATCATGTACTTGATCATGTACGCGATGACCATTATCGCCAGCGTGTTATAAATGTTGATCCCGAAGCGTCCGGACATTGTCATGATCAGCGCGAGCGCGATAACCACGCTCGGCGATCCCGAACCGAGAGCTATGAGAAAATCGGGTATGCTCCTGCCCCTTACGTTCATCCTCTTCTTCAGATACGCCATGATAAAACAAATCAGCATCCCGAACGTTGCCGCCATGACGGCTGATAAGAGACTGTTTTTTACCGATGCGATGATCGATCTTCGTGAAGCTATGACCGACCAGTACTTGGTCGTGAAGTTTCCGGGAGAAAATACGGACCTGCCCATATCCATTGTAAATGAAGTGGCAAACACGGATGCGAAAGGTATCACGATTATCACTGTCGCAAAGACTGCCACGGCTATCGTAACGATCAGGCGCCACCTGCCGAGATCCACCGTCGAACTCTGTGTACTCTTTCCGCGTATGGTGACAAAGTCCCTCCTGCGTGTTGCAAACTCCGACAGATACAGCAACAGCAGCGACA
>CACYEU010000250.1 GCA_902773445.1 uncultured Lachnospiraceae bacterium
AGTTCGTCGTGACGCCTGTCGCCAAGGATTCTCAGCATTACAACTATCAGGCTTATCTCGATGCGCTGAACAAAGGCGCTGCGTCTGAATATGACGAAAAGAACACCCTTCTTTATGATATTGCATTTATTAAGGACGGCAAGGAACTGCAGCCGACCAAGGGTACTGTATCGATCACGATCGATTTCCTTGCTTCACAACTGACCAAATCACTCGGCGCTGACAATGCAGCCGATGTCAGTGTTATTCATCTCCCCCTTACCAATACAGCTAAAAATAAATTCAATACAACCGCTGACGCGAAGGCAATCACTGCCGGTGATATTCAGGTCGAAAATGTCGCTGAGACAGGTGTCGGCAAAGAAGAGATCAAATTCGTAACAAGCAGTTTCTCAGTTTTCGCCTACACCGTTGACTTTGAATACAACGGTTATACATTCAGCATGCCCGGCAACGGCAGTATCGCTCTCAGTAAGGTATTCGAGCAGCTGCATATCGACAAAAAGGCCGCGGATGCCGAAAAAGTCACTTTCTCCAATCCCGAACTCCTCGACGTCGAGAAAGCAGACGGTGACTGGAAGCTGACCAGCAAGAAAGCATTTAAAAGTGAAGAAACTCTTACTGTCGAGATGAAAGACGGTGAGAAGATCACGATCAATGTGACGGATCCGGAAACATTTGCACTGACTGTCAATACTTATGATTTCGACGGAAATCTGACGCCTGACAGTTCATTTACGGATTATTATTACCGGGTATTGATCTACGATAAAGGACCTGATGGAAAGCCGACAGGAAATCCTGTCGCAGGTGCCTTTGGTCCGATCGATTTCAGCACGGCGTCACCGTTCACTACATCAGTAGGATTGACCAATCAATCCTGGGCCGGCGGCAATCCGTATAATTATGATGACAGCACACAGATTGCCCAAGCCAGATTGTTCAAAAAAACAAGCCAGTACGCTTATGTTCCGCCGTCATGGGATCAAGCTGTCAATCTGGGCACCAACGAATGGACCGACAGCGCTCCCGACGGATATGAATACAGAGCTACTGCTTATGATGGCGCTTCGGCAACGATCAACCTTCACAGATTGGAAAAACCGAAAAAATACTTTATCCGAATCAAACCTGATGAGGCAGGGCTGAATCCGGCAGATCTTGATAATTTATATGTTCTGACTACGATCGAGCATACAAGCGGCGGCAACACGTATGGCCGCGCGAAGGTATCAGACTATCCTTTAAGTGAGGATGGTTATATCGATATTCCGATGGAGACCTGGTTCACTGATCCCACGGGAGATACCGTTAAACAGGAAACTTTTACCGGAAATGAGAAAAAGATCTCATCGTGCTTTATCACCAAAGATAAAGACGGGAACTGGCATACAACATATCAGCTTGGCGGGCAGGATCGTCCGTACATTGAGGTTGGAGACTGCATTCAGCAATATGCCATAACAGAATACCCGTCAGTGGAAAACGTCAGCGGCGAGCCTGTAGGCGGAACAAGAGAGACTGAAGACGCGGGGCAGTACCAGAATGTCTATGATGTCATTAAGCTCGCGAAGAACAAAGATAAAATGGCAGATTCAGATTATACACTGGAGTATATTCTGAATGGTTATAATATCGTCACACTGTGCCCGAACACATCAGCTGATCCGAGCGACAGCGGAGCGGGCGCGTTTGGTGACGGCGATTTCCTGATGCTGAACCACTGTATGGGCGGCGTCCTGATCCGCGGCGACATATTACATGAGGCCGGCACCGGCGTTGCTGACAGTGAGTTTATCACGAAACCGTCAGTCATCGGTGGTTATGTCCCGGCCAGTCAGGGACCGTTCATCAATAACCGAGAGAATAACAATAATGAGTGGAACGGATATATCGGCTCGGTCAATGAGGTCCTGGGCAAGCAGGTCAATGACAAACTTGCACAAGGCAATCCTTCCAAACCACGACCGGACGGCTCGCTCAGAGGCTATACGGGCTCTGCCGGAACAACGGTGGTGTCTGATGATTATATCGACTGGGATAGGCTGCAGAGTGCTGTCATATCAACTTCTGAGAGAATGGCAGCAAAAGCAGCTCCGCTTGATGCTGCATCGAGCCTGGAAGTTCCTTTCGGCAAGAGTGTCAAAGTTGATTTAAGCAGCGGAACTGTCAATGAAGTCAGGATCGTTGCTCCTGAAGGTACGACGATTGAAGATCTGGTAGGTGATGATTCTCCTGCAACTTCGATCAATTTTGTTAACGTCAATGGAAATAAGGTCAACATTCCTAAAGTCAAGATATTTATAGGAAACCGTGAGATAACGCTGGAAAATCTGGGACAACAGGGCGTTGAAGACGGATCCGGAATGTCGATCGTGTTGAATTATCCGGACGCGACCGGTGAACTCGACATGACAACAGAAGCGACTCCGTTCCTCGGACATATCGTTGCTCCGAAAGCCTATGTCGATGTTAAGGGCGGAAATTACAACGGCTGTGTTGTTGCCAATAAGGCCAAATCAGCCGGTGAGGGCCACTTGTTCCCGTACCGCGGCAAGAGCCTCGTCCCTGCTTCGCTTGGCTTTGTCGTCGGCAAGACAGTTGACGGAGAAACCCCGACAGAGGACCAGGTATATAAGTTCTATCTGTACGAGCTCAAAAGCGGAAGCTGGGGAGATCCGATTCAGACGAAAGAGAACAACAGAAGAGAAATCGAATTTGAAAAACTCGAATATGATGAGGAAGGCGTCCATTGGTATCTTATGTCTGAGGACCCGGCACCTGTTGGCGACGTAACACCGGACCCGACACTGTATGTCGTCAAGGTGGAGGTCACTGCGGAACAGGGTTCCGAGGGTGTCTTTACCGAGACGCATCTGGCATACAAAGCGAAAGTCACAGACAAAGCTGCCCTGATCAAAGCAGATGGTACCATCAACATGGATCAGCTTGAGATTCTGGATGAAGGCGCTGCAGACGGCGGAGTTTCCAGTATTGAATTTAAGAATACAGAAGAGAAGGGCAGTCTGAAGATCAAGAAAAACGTCCAGTACAACGGAAAGTCCACGACGACCACTAAGGCAGACGGTACTTATACGTTCGAGATCAAGGACAGCGAAGGCAACGTTAAAGAAACTGTTGAGATCGAGATCAGCGGAGGTCAGAGCAATGAGGTGCAGGTCGATAATCTTGAACCCGGCACATATACTGTCAGCGAGGATCTGAGCAAGAATCCTGACGGAATGG
>CACYEU010000251.1 GCA_902773445.1 uncultured Lachnospiraceae bacterium
ATCTACAAGATGGCTGCTATCCTTCAGGATGTCCGCGCGCTCAACGAGAATGACGCAGCTGACGACACCGAGATCAAAGGACTCGTCAAGATGCTCGATGAGAAATACAACAAAGACTGGGAAGCTGCCAATTTCCTTGGCCGCGGCACAGTTACTGTTTCTCAGATCTTCTACACATCACCGAGCCGCTGCGCGGTTGCTGACTCCTGTGCGGTTTCACTTGACCGCCGCATGACAGCCGGTGAGACATGGGAGAGCTGCCTCGACGAGATCCGTGCTCTTCCGGCTTGCCAGAAGTACGGCGATGATGTCAAGGTTTCAATGTATCAGTATGATCGTCCGTCCTACACCGGATGTGTCTATCCGATCGAGTGCTACTTCCCGACATGGTGGATCGATGAATCTGATCCGATCTGCCAGGCAATGAAGGAAGTCCACGAAGCACTTTACGGACCGGAGCGCATGGGCATTTCCGAGACAACCCCCGAACGTCAGGAACGTCCGCTGATCGACAAGTGGACATTCTCGACCAACGGCGTTTCGATCATGGGCCGCAACGGCATCAAGTGCATCGGCTTTGGCCCGGGCGCTGAGAGTCAGGCACATGCACCGAACGAGAAGACATGGAAGATCGACCTGGTTCGCAACGCAGCAGTCTATGCCGGACTTCCGGCAGCGTATGTTGCTAAGGTATAATTGTCAAAAAGCAAACACCACCACAGAAAGGAGCGGTTATGGCTTTAGAATTACAAAAATACATTGATATTCTCGACAAATTGAATTTCAAGGACATGTATGAAGGCGATTTCTTCCTGACATGGGAGAAGACCTCCGATGAAGTCAAAGCAGTCTGGACAGTTGCCGACGCACTGCGCAACCTGCGTGAGAACAATATTTCAACACGTGTATTTGACTCCGGTCTCGGCATCTCACTGTTCCGTGACAATTCAACGCGTACACGTTTCTCATTCTCCTCAGCCTGCAACCTTCTTGGTCTGGCGGTTCAGGACCTCGATGAGAAGAAGTCACAGGTTGCCCACGGCGAGACAGTTCGTGAGACAGCGACAATGATCTCCTTCATGGCTGATGTCATCGGTATCCGTGATGATATGTACATTGGCAAGGGCAATGCCTATATGCACACAGTCGTTGATTCTGTGACACAGGCATTCCAGGACGGCGAGCTTGAGCAGAAACCGACCCTGGTCAACCTGCAGTGCGATATCGACCACCCGACACAGTCACTGGCCGATTCACTCCACATGATCCACGAATTCGGCGGTCTTGAGAATCTTAAAGGAAAGAAGATCGCGATGAGCTGGGCTTATTCACCGTCCTACGGCAAACCGCTCTCTGTTCCGCAGGGAATCATCGGTATTTGCTCACGTATGGGCATGGATGTCGTTCTCGCTCATCCGGAAGGCTATGAAGTCATGGGCGATGTCGTTGAGGTCGCTAAGAAGCAGGCTGCTGAGTCCGGCGGAAGCTTCAGAATCACCAACGATATGAAGGATGCGTTCAAGGATGCCGACATTGTCTATCCGAAGAGCTGGGCTCCGTTCAAGGCTATGGAGATCAGAACCGACCTCTACGGCAAGGGCGATCAGGCCGGTATCGATGCACTCGAGAAAGAGCTGCTGAAGCAGAATGCTGAGCATATGGATTGGGTCGTCGATGAAGATCTGATGAAGACAACAAAGAACGGTCTCGACACACTCTACATGCATCCGTTGCCCGCCGATATCCAGGGCATCTCCTGTGAGCACGGCGAAGTGACCGCAGACGTCTTCGATCGTCATCGTGATGAGATGTACAAGGAAGCTTCCAACAAGCCGTATATCATCGCAGCGATGATCTTCCTTGCCAAGTTTGCGGATCCGCAGGCAGTTCTCAAGAGACTGGCTGACGAAGCTAAGCAGCGCGTCTATCGTTAATCACTAAGCTTTACAATCAACAGACATACAAATGGCCCGCCGTCCGTTCAGGATGCGCGGGCCGTTTCATTTGGTCAGGTCTTCTTTCTTTGTCTGACAGCCTTTATCAGGAAGTATATCAATGCGCCGATCAGCACACCGGCCGTGTTGAGTATCAAATCATCCACATCGCTGCCTCTTTCATAGAAAAAGAGTTGCGACAAT
>CACYEU010000252.1 GCA_902773445.1 uncultured Lachnospiraceae bacterium
CCCGCCGGCTGGCTCGGATCCTTTGCCCAGGCCGTCAGACTCAACAATAGTCAGCGGGGCGTGCGGCGCATAGTGCCTGTATTTCATGCCCGGCGCGCGCGGATGCTCTTCATTTTCCAGAGCAGTGCCGCCTTCGGTATCGATCTCGGGAACAACATCCTTTAACATTGCCGGCGTGATGGCGCCGGGACGCAGCATTACAGGCGGTTCCGCGGTCATATCGACGATCGTCGACTCCAGTCCGATGATCGATGAACCGTCGTCAAGGATCAGGTCGATCCGTCCGTCCATGTCCTCGAGGACATCATGCGCATTGGTCGGCGACGGGCGTCCCGAGAGATTCGCGCTCGGAGCGCAGATCAATCCGCCGGCTGCTTTGATAAATGCCTGCGCGGTCGGCTGATCGGGAAATCGGACCGCGACGGTATTTCTTCCGCCGGTCGTCGCATCCGGGATCAGTCCGGTCTTGTGAAAGATCATCGTCAGCGGTCCCGGCCAGTAGGCATCGGCCAGCCTGCGCGCCGCCTCCGGGATCTCGCTCGCGAGCTCCCCGAGTTTACCGATCTCAGCGATATGGACGATCAGAGGATTGTCGGACGGACGGCCCTTCGCCGCATAGATCTTGCGCGCCGCATCTTCGCTGCAGGCGTCGGCGCCGAGGCCGTAGACAGTTTCGGTCGGAAATGCGACAAGACCGCCGGCGCGGATGACCTCGCCCGCCTGTCTGACCGCTTCCGTGACCGGCACAAAAGCCTGTCCGTCTTTATCAATGTCTCCGATTCGTAAATAGCGCGTTTTCATTGCATTTATTCTACCATAATCTCTGAAGGCGCGCATTTCTTTATTTTGAATTAATATTATTAAGATTTATTTAAGATTTTATACACACTTTGAACACATTTATACCGCATGATACTTTACAGATAGACAGTTTTGTCTATCACCCCTCATGTATGAATATTCGGTGCCCCCATCAAATATTCTGCACTTTATTCTCATTCCTTTAGTATCTATAGTACCAGGGAAGAAGGACAGTCAATTGGCTGTCCTTCTTTCTTTATATCCGAAGTAAAATATTCGAAAAGATACTTAAAAGACAGTAGGATCGCCGCCCGCTTTCGTGTATGATAATAAGAGACGTTCAACGGGCGATCAGTAAGGAGGACAAAAACATGAAGCTTACGAAAGACACCAAATTGGCAGATATTAATAAAGAGTATCCATGGCTTATTGATGAATTCGTTAAACTTGGTCCGGATTTCAAGATTCTCAAGTCCCCGGTCGGCAAAATGCTGATCAAAAAGGCAACGATCGAAGATGCCGGCAAGAAGTCCGGCATGGGAACGGACGCTGTGATCAAGCAGCTGGAAGACATGATCAAGAATCACAAATAAGATCTTTGTATGAAATAATACAAAGGGGCCGGGGCACCGGGGAAAGTGCTCCGACCCTTTTTCTTTTTCTTGCAGCAACCCTATTGGCTCATCATCAGGCATCAACATACTCCCTGTAATCGGACTCGCTTGCAAACAACATATACCGGCCCTGCACCATACCCATGTAACCATCGCTGACATAATAACCTTTCATCTGAACTTCCTCCTTCTTGAGTCTTGGTGGGTTTCCTTTCCTTTCTTGATTTAAGGATAGCAGGCAGGGTGTTCATTTTTTTGTACATCAAGCCGAAGCCGCTCCCATGAGCCCCAGACCGCGCCGCGGCCGAATTCCAAGGCATTTTTGACGCTTTTTTTATAGGCGTTTTACGTGTATAATTAGAGTGTCATTCAACAACCCGGCACATCGGAGGTATTGCTATGAGAATCGGATTTGGCTGTGATCACGCAGCAGTTGAAATGAAGAATATCCTTATGGACCATTTGGCCGGAAAAGGACATGAATGTGTTGATTTCGGTACGGACAGCTCCGAGCACCGCGCAGATTATCCTGAGAAGGCCCTCGCAGTCGCCGAAGCGGTCAAGACAGGCGAGATCGACAAGGGCGTGCTTTGCTGCGGAACCGGCATCGGCATGATGCTGGCTGCCAACAAAGTCCCGGGCATCCGCGCCGCAGTCTGCGGTGAGCCCTACTCGGCAGAACTCACAGTCCGGCACAACAATTCGAACATCATCACGATCGGCGCCCGCGTGATCGGACCCGAACTCGCGAAGATGGTCGTCGATGCATTTTTTGAAGCGGAATTCGAGGGCGGCCGCCATCAGGAGCGCCTCGATATGATCACCGCGATCGAGGAGAAATATTCGAAATAGTTAAAGAAAGTTTTATTACATTAGGGAGGTTCCTATGTTTTGTCCCTATTGCGGAAATCAGATTCCTGACGACGCCAGATTCTGCAGGCACTGCGGACATATGATCGAAGAGGCGGGTGACTATCAGACTGAAGTATTTACCCAGACGCCGGCCCACGAACATTGGGAAAATGCCGACCGGCAGGCGCGCCGCCGGAATCATGACCCGGATGATATGCAGACCGAGGTATTTACAAATACGCCGCCCTACGGGCAGCGGCCGGCAGACTACGAGCAACGGCCGGCGGGCTATGGGCAGCAGCCTTACTATCCGCCCGAGCCGCCGAAGAAAGGCATGTCGACCGCGGTGAAAGTCCTGATCGGCGTTCTCTGCGCGCTGCTGATCGCCGGCGGAGCATTTGCCGCGACATACCTGATCATGCACCATCACAAAAATCCCGGAGGATCGGCCGGCAATAACGGCAAGCCCGGATCGGTCACGACCAGCGGCGGCAAGGAAGTCAAGGCGATGGCCCGCCCGTCATTTTTCGATGCGGTCGAGATGGAGGATACATCGGCGATCAAGGCAGCGGTCACCAGCTACGAGGTCAAAACCGACCTGTCAAATGTCTCAAACGCCAAAGATGTCGTTGTTCCGGATAACGGCAAATCGACTCTGGCCAAGAACGGGTTCTATATCAACGGCGGCACTGGATTTGACGAGTTCTATGAACTCTACGAATCGAACCGCTACGCCTTAGAGCCGAATTTCATCACGGTCGATTCGATGATGCACACCTATCATCTGTATTTCACACATTTACTCAAAAATCTTGAGCGCGGGAAGCTGTCCGAAGAGATCGCGACGCTCAGCGTAAAGATGGCTGAGAAGAGCCTCGCGCAATACGAGGATCTCAAGGGAAGCGAGTGGGAAGACGCCGCGCTCAGAAACTGCGCGTTCTTCGCGGTCGGAGCGAAACTTCTCGATCAGCCGGTCAATGTCCCGTCCGAAGCGCAGAGCCTTGTCGACCAGGAGCTCGCGCTGATCAATGCCGAGAAGGGGATCGACCCGTCTCCGCTCTTCAATTACGGCGATGCTGCAACTGATGAAGATAATAAGGAAGACTATTCTCAATACAAGCCGCGCGGCTACTATGCCGGTGAGGAGGCGCTTGAGAAATATTTCCGTGCGATGATGTGGTACGGCCGCATGAACTATACGCAGTCCAACGAAGGACTTGACCGCAGCGCAATGCTGATCACGATGGCACTCGATGATGATACGCTGCCTCTCTGGGAGGGCGCGTATTCAGTCACAAGTTTCTTCGCCGGGGCGAGCGATGACTGCGGATATTATGAGTACAAACCGATCATCGACGCAGTCTACGGTGAAAATGCCACGGTCGCAGATCTGGCCGGCGCGGAAGACAAATGGAAAGAATACCATTCACTGACCGCAGAGATGCCGGCGCCGCAGATCAATTCGGTGGTCGTCATGGAAGACGACGATGCCAACCATGAAGAGGAAGTCAAAGGCTACCGCTTCATGGGTCAGCGCTTCTCGATCGACGCGGCGATCATGCAGAATCTGGTCTACAATATCGTCAAAAAGACCGCGGACGGCGAACAGCGCATGATGCCGAACGCGCTCGATGTACCGGCGGCCCTCGGCTCCGACGCCGCTCTCGACATTTTAAAGGATAAGGGCGAGACCAGGTTCCCGAACTACGAAGAGCAAATGAACAAGATGCGCGAGAAAGTCAACGAAGGCGGAGACGCGCTCTGGCAGGCAAGTCTCTCAAGTCAGTGGCTGTACACGCTGACGCCGCTTCTCGACAAAAAAGGTGAAGGCTACCCGAAAGCCATGCAGAGCAACGCCTGGCAGCGCAAGAATCTCCAGTCGTTCCTCGGCAGCTACACCGAGCTCAAGCACGATACTGTGCTTTACGC
>CACYEU010000253.1 GCA_902773445.1 uncultured Lachnospiraceae bacterium
CTCCGGATATCCAATCAGACCGAGTCTGTCCTCCCTGCGGGCAAGACCCGCCAGCAGGTCGATCTCGCCGTCCAGCAGCATCCGGTATAAATCGCCAAAGGAGCCGTATACATAGTCGTATTTCCAGCCGGTATATTCCGCCAGCTTTCGGTAATACTCATACGCATAGCCTGTCTTTACGGCGCCTTCCTGTGCCCCTTCCTGAAAGAGCTCATTCTCATAGTAGCCGACCCGGACAGTTTCTGTCCCCTCCGCCCGGGCAAGGGCAGGTAGGTGCAGAGAAAACACCAGACAGATGCCGACCAATAGGCACAGCAGCCTGGTGATTGTGACTGACTTTTGCTTCATGTTTACCTCCGCTTCCTGTGGCTGCCGCTGATTGCCGGCGATTCCTTTGTACCAGTCAAGAAAAGTAGACACGAAAAATAATCTTTTTTAATTTCTTTTTTCAAAAGTGGACATACACCACATTTTTGCAGATAATTGTTTTTCAAAAGTAGACATGTAAGACATTTTTCAGTTTTTTCCCTTTTCAGAAGTGGACACGGGCTCAGAATGTGCCTGTTTACGGCGCTTCTGGACGAATTTTGGTTCCTCAGTAAGGATGCGGGATGCGAAGGTATTTTTTCTCTCCAGCTCGCCCTTGTGATAACGCTTGCGGTAATTAACAGGAGTATCGTATCCAATGGCATAGCAGGGGCGCTGTTCGTTATAGAACTTCACATAGCGATCAAGAACGTTTTTGACATCATCTCGGCTACGGCATTCATCAATTTTGAAGTCCATGAAGAGCTCTTCCTTGATCCAACCGTTCAGCGCTTCATTGACGGGGTTGTCCGTGGGCTTTCCGGCACGAGACATAGATCGAATGATGTTGGAATCTTTGATCAGATCATTATAGGCCATAGAGGAGTATACACTACCCTGATCTGTATGGATGATCGTTGCTTCCTTACAGCCTTTCAGCATTTCCACGACATCTGCAAGGCCGCCGAGGTACTGCTCTCTGCTGCCCCGGCGTTCCGCCAGACGCCAGCTGAGGATTTCCTTCGTAAAAACGTCGAAGTAAAACGTCACCTCGAAGTAATAGATCCAGAATTTCAGACTCGTCATGTCAGAAACAATTACCTGTCTGGGCCTGTCTACTGTCTCCCAGGTAGAAAAGATCAGGTTTGGATATTTATCTCGTTCTTTTCTTGGCTGACGGTGTTCTTTATGCTTTGTCTCTGCTGTAATTCCCAAATAGCGGAAACACTTATAGGCATAATTGTCGCTGATCTCAATTTGATGGTTGATGCGGATAAATGCGGCTGTCCACCGGTATCCATGAGATTTATGCTCCTCGTGCACAGCATTGACAAGAGCGATCATGTTCTCTCTGTTGAGATCCCGTTCTGACGGTTTACGCTTTTTCCATTTGTAATAGCCGGATCGGCTCACTCCCATCAGAGCGCACAAGTCCTGTACTTCGTAGTCCCGCGACAGAAGATCTATTATTTCAAATTCTTCGGTTTTAAACGAACATACTCCTGTTCCCCAGCCTCGTTCGTCCGAACTGTATAGTTTTTTTTAAGCCTTTCATTCTCAATCCTCAGTTTCAGGATTTCCCGCTTGTATGATTCCTCTGTCCGGTCAATCCCTTCCGGAAGAATATCCCTTATTTCTGCGTCTGCTCTGGCCAAGCCCTCCAGCCCGCATTCTTCATATTGCTTCAACCATTTCTTGAAGGCACCGTCAGAGATATGATTTGCATCGCAGAAATCGCTCAGCCTGATCCTGGGATTGCTTTTGTACTGTCGGATTAGAAACTCTTTTTCTAATGGGTTCAGATGCTTTGACATGATGTGGACACTCCTTTCCGGCAGATTGATACCGGCAGGGATTCCGGCGACTGCGGTCGCCGGCCACATGTCATTCCGGTCGCTGCAAGCAGCGCCCTCCATGACATGTCTTGTATCCTATCATACATCCCTGATCGATATTTTTCCACCTTCCCGTGTCCACTTTTATGATAGCATCA
>CACYEU010000254.1 GCA_902773445.1 uncultured Lachnospiraceae bacterium
GACCGCACAATGACTGATGAAGAGGTTTCCGAGAAACTGGATAAGGTGCTCGAAAAACTCGGGAAAAAGGGCATCACCCTTCGCGAAGCCTGATGAGAAAACAGGATTTTTATTATGATTTACCGGAGGAACTGATCGCGCAGGATCCGCTTGCCGATCGTTCCTCTTCGCGTCTTTTGGTTCTCGACCGCAAGTCCGGTCAGATCAGACACAGGACTTTTACCGATGTGACCGACTATCTTGATCCCGGAGATTGTCTGGTGATCAATGACACAAAAGTGATCCCGGCGCGCCTGATGGGCGTGCGGGAAAAGACCGGAGGTCATGTCGAGGTATTGCTGCTAAAACGTCTCAGCGGTGATCTCTGGGAAGCTTTGACCCGTCCGGGCAGAAAGGCAAGACCGGGGGAGCGTCTCGTGTTTGGCGACGGCGTGCTGACGGGCACCGTTGAAGAGATCGGCGAAGAAGGAAACCGCCTGATCAGATTTGCATATGACGGGATTTTCGAGGAAGTCCTCGATCAGCTTGGTCAGATGCCGCTTCCTCCGTATATCACCCATCAGCTCAAGGATCCCGACCGCTATCAGACTGTCTACGCCCGCCATAAGGGATCGGCCGCTGCGCCGACTGCCGGACTTCATTTCACGCCTGAGCTTCTGAAAAAGGTCCGCGATAAGGGAGTTGATATCGCTGCGGTGACGCTTCATGTCGGCCTGGGAACATTCCGCCCGGTCAAAGAAGACAATGTCCTTGATCATCATATGCATGAAGAATGGTATCAGGTCAGCCATGATGCTGCGGAACGGATCAATGCGGCTCATGAACGCGGCAGCCGTGTGATCTGCGTCGGCACGACCAGCTGCCGGACGATCGAGGCGGCGGCAGGAGGAAAGCCCTGTGCTGAACCGGATATCGATGCATTTGACGGCGGTTTGAGAGAAGGTATTGTTCAAGCCGGGAATGACGACACGAAGCTGTTTATTTATCCGGGATACCGTTTTCAGGTGACTGATCGTCTGATCACGAATTTCCATCTGCCTGAGTCGACGCTTCTGATGCTTGTGTCGGCTCTCGCAGGACGAAAGCACGTACTGGATGCCTATCGTGAGGCTGTACAGAAACAGTACAGATTCTTTTCTTTCGGAGATGCAATGATCATTATTTAAAATAAACCATAGTGTCAAGATAAAATACTTGACAGGGCCTTTGACGGTCGCTATAATGGGCAGCATGGACGATATTTTACGTCGGTCGCTGCTCTTTGATTTTTATGGCGAGCTTTTGACTGAACATCAAAAAGAAGTATATGAAGCATTCGACAGTGATGACATGTCGCTGAGCGAGATCGCCGAAGAATACGGTATCAGCCGTCAGGGAGTTCACGACCTGATCAAGAGGACAAATCATACTCTTGAAATGTATGAGGAGAAGCTGGGTCTGGTCGACCGCTTTATGGCGATGCGGGAAACGCTGAAGGAGATCGATGTGATCGCATCGGAGATGTATACGCCGGACGGAGACCGGATCAGTTCGCTGGTCGAGATTCTCCTGGACGAGATTTGAGGTAGCTATGGCATTTGACAGCTTGACAGATAAATTACAGAACGTTTTCAGGAAGCTTCGCGGCAAGGGCCGTCTGACTGAGGACGATGTCCGTACAGCGTTCAAAGAGATCAAGATGGCGCTGCTTGAAGCAGATGTCAATTTTAAGATCGTAAAGAAGTTCACAAAAGACGTGACCGAACGCGCGATCGGCGAAGATGTGATGAACGGTCTCAATCCCGGACAGATGGTCGTCAAGATCGTTAACGAGGAACTGATCAACCTGATGGGCCCGGAGGGCGAGGAACTGCCTCTCAAACCCAAAGATCAGATCACCGTCCTGATGATGATGGGTCTCCAGGGCGCAGGCAAGACAACGACCGCGGCCAAACTGGCCGGACTTCTCAAGAAGAAGGGCAGGAAGCCGCTGTTGGTCTCCTGTGATATCTACAGGCCGGCTGCCATGGAACAGCTTCAGGTCAACGGAGAAAAAGTCGGTGTCGATGTCTTCATGGCCGGCGGATCAATGAGCGCGGCTCAGATTGCGAAAGCGGCTTATTCACATGCCGGTAAAAACGGACATGATGTCCTGATCATCGATACGGCCGGCCGTCTGCATATCGATCAGGAGATGATGGATGAGCTGAAAGAGATCCGTGAACAGGTCACGATCGACACGACTCTGCTGACGGTCGACGCCATGACAGGTCAGGATGCCGTCAAAGTCGCCGAGGCATTTGATGAGCAGATCGGGATCGACGGCGTGATCCTGACAAAACTGGACGGTGACACCCGCGGCGGCGCGGCGCTGTCTGTCAAGGCTGTGACCGGAAGACCGATCTATTTCACAGGTATCGGAGAAAAGCTGACAGATCTTGAGCCGTTTTATCCGGACCGTATGGCTTCCCGGATTCTGGGAATGGGCGATGTGCTGACATTGATCGACAAAGCACAGGAAACGATCGATGAGGAGGAAGCAGCCAAGCTCGTCGGAAAAGTCGGCCGCGCGCAATTCGATTTCGACGACTATCTGCAGAGCATCAAGCAGATGCGTAAAATGGGCGGACTGGCCGATATCCTGAAGATGCTTCCGGGAGTAAGCGGGCAGCTGCAGGGAGTCGATATGGATCAGGGTGAGAAGCAGATGGCGGTCACCGAGGCGATGATCTATTCGATGACCCCCGAGGAACGGGCAAATCCCGATATTCTGAATCCGTCGAGAAAGAACCGGATCGCGAAGGGCAGCGGAGTTGATATTTCCGAAGTCAACCGCATCATCAAACAGTTCAATCAGACGAAGAAAATGATGAAACAGATGCCGGGCATGATGAAAAAATTCGGACGCAAAGGAAAGTTCCTGGGCTTTCCGTTCTGATGAGAACGTATCAATGAGTGCATTCAAGCGAAGAAACGCTTTGGATCATATAGATAACAAAAGTTAATTGTAGGAGGAAACAAATGGTCAAAAT
The DNA here is from genome assembly GCA_902773445.1 of uncultured Lachnospiraceae bacterium. Classification (GTDB taxonomy): domain Bacteria; phylum Bacillota; class Clostridia; order Lachnospirales; family Lachnospiraceae; genus RUG842. The sequence goes on from CACYEU010000254.1 coordinate 3,012, forward strand.
CAGATTAAAAAGAATGGGCAAGAAAAAAGCGCCGGTTTACAGAATCGTTGTAGCGGACGCACGTTCACCGCGTGACGGTCGTTTCATCGACGAGATCGGCTTTTATGATCCGACAAAGGAACCGACAGTTTACAAAGTCGACGAAGAAGCAGCGAAGAAATGGCTTGCAACAGGTGCTGCTCCGACAGCGACAGTCGGAAAGATCTTCAAACTTGCCGGCATCACCAAGTAATATCCTTGGAAGGAGCCGAAATGAAAGAATTAGTTGAAGTCATAGCCAAAGGACTGGTTGCTCATCCTGAACAGGTTACAGTCAACGAGATCCAGGACGGCGATAAGATCACGATCAAGCTGCATGTCGCTGAAGACGATATGGGCAAGGTGATCGGACATGCCGGACGCATTGCCAAAGCGATCCGCGTGATCGTCAAAGCTGCCGCGATCAGAGATGACAAGCAAGTCTCTGTAGATATCGAGTGATGGTCGACAAGCTGCAGATCGGATACATTACCGGAACACATGGGATCAGAGGTTTGGTCAAGGTGACTCCGACAACTGATGACCCAAAGCGGTTTACCGATCTGGACAATGTCATACTGATCGACGCAGATCAGAATGAAATGAGACTGACAGTCGCGCAGGTGCGTTTCCACAAGGATTCGGTCCTGCTCGGATTCGACGGATATGAGGACATCAATCTGGTCGAAGGTTTTAAGGGACACTCGGTCTTTGTTGACAGAGCTGACGCGGTCGCGTTGAAAGACAACGAGTACTATGTGGCCGATCTGATCGGATTGGATGTCTTTTCGGTAAAGGACGATGAAAAGGAACTGATCGGAAAAGTCGACAACGTGCTTGAAACAGGAGCGAACGATGTCTTCGTGATCAGACGAAAGAACAGAACCGAACTTCTGATTCCGTCGATCAGGGAATGCATTCGTGAAATCGATCCGGAACACGGGTCGATGACAGTGACACTCTTACCCGGTATGGAGGAGCTCTGAATGAATTTTCATATTATGACTCTATTTCCCGAAATGTTTGAAGCCGTGATGGGCGAGAGCATTATCGGACGGGCAAGGGAGAACGGGCTGATCAGCATTGATCCGGTCAACATCCGTGATTATGCATTTAACAAGCACAGCCGTGTCGACGATTATCCGTACGGCGGCGGCGCCGGGATGCTGATGCAGGCGGAACCGGTATGGCAGACTTACGAAGCGATCCGGAAGAAGACCGGAAAAGAAGATCTGCATGTCATCTATCTGTCGCCGAAAGGCAAAGTGTTCGATCAGGAGACGGCGGTCAGACTTTCAAAAGAAGAGGATCTTGTTTTGCTCTGCGGCCATTACGAGGGTATTGATGAACGTGTTCTCGAAGAGATCGTGACCGAAGAGATCTCGATCGGGGATTATGTGCTGACAGGCGGAGAACTGCCGGCCATGACACTGATCGACGCGGTGGCGAGGCTGATCCCCGGAGTGCTTCACAATGACGAGTCTACTGAGGCGGAAAGCTTTTCGGAAGGATTGCTTGAGTATCCGCAGTACACGAGGCCGGAGATCTGGCATGACAGGCAGGTACCCGAGATCCTGTTGTCGGGACATCACGCAAACGTAGAAAAATGGCGGCGTCTGAAGCAGATCGAAGAGACTGCCGCGAAACGGCCGGAGCTTCTGGAAGGTCTGGAACTGACTGAAGAGGAAGCTGAGGCAGCGAGGCAAGTCTTGCAAAAGACGCGTTAAAATGTTAGAATAAAGCGTTGTTTTAAGGAGGAAAATCAAATGAATGAGATCATTCGTGCTATCGAAGAGAATGAAATGAAACAGGAAGTTGACACATTTGCTGTCGGCGATACTGTTCGTGTACACAATCGTATCAAGGAAGGTAACCGCGAACGTGTCCAGGTATTTGAGGGCACAGTGCTGAAGCGCCAGAACGGCGGAGACCGCGAGACATTTACCGTACGTAAAAACTCGGGCGGAATCGGCGTTGAGAAGACATGGCCGCTTCACTCACCGAACATCGAGAAGATCGAAGTTGTCAGACGCGGTAAAGTACGTCGCGCCAAACTCAACTATCTGCGTCAGCGCACAGGTAAGAGAGCGAAAGTTAAGGAACGTGTATTCTGACATTCCGGAAGTGATTCAATGGCAGATACGACGTCAGTTGTATTTGCCTTTTTTCTATCAGACAGAGGAACTCTATGGCCGGCTGGAGACAGAAAAGAGCATATCGCACTGACTATACTCCGCGGTTTTCCATGCGGATCCGAAAAAAGAAAAAAGAGCGTGAAGCACGCGCTTTCTTAAAGAAGCTGGATCCTTTGAGAGAACAGCGCAGGAAGATCAATACAAAAGCTGTCGGAAGATGGGCTTTGGAGATCGCGCTGGTATTGGTGCTTGCGTTTGTCGCAGTCACCTATTTCGGCATCAGAGTCATCAGCATGGACAACGGCATGAATCCGCAGATCCGCAATCAGCAGTCGGTTATGGTCAACCGTGTCGTTTACAATGCAAGCAAGCCAAAGCGCGGTGATATCATTGTATTTAAGCCGCGCGGCAACGAGAAGGACCGCTATTATATCCGCCGGATCATCGGCATGCCCGGTGAGAAACTTCAGATCAAAGACGGAGCCTTCTATATTGACGGCAAAAAGCTGAATGCTTCGTACGCCAAAGGTTCGATCGCTGAACCGGGGCTTGCGGAAGAGACAGTCAGACTCGGCAATGACGAGTATTTTGTGATGAGCGACAACCAATACAACATGGAAGATTCACGCGCTTCAAACATCGGCAACGTCAAGCGCAGCGCTGTCTACGGCAAAGCATGGTTTGTGCCGTCGATATCACGGCAGTTCGGATTTTTGAAATAGCAGGATTATAATGGGTAACAGCAAAGAGATTCAATGGTTTCCGGGTCATATGGCCAAAGCGCTAAGACAGATCAGAGAGCAGTTAAAGCTCGTTGATCTGGTGATCGAAGTGTTGGATGCGAGGATACCTGCTTCAAGCAAGAATCCGGATCTCGATTCGATCACACAGGGAAAACTCAGATTGCTTGCACTTGCGAAGGCAGATCTTGCCGATCCGGCGATGACAAAAAAATGGATCCGTGCTTATGAAAGCAGCGGTTATCATGTGATCGCGATCGACGCGCGAAAGAAACAGGATATCAAAGCGCTGACAAAGCTGATCATGAAAGTGGCTGAAGAGAAGAAAGCAAGAGATCTGGCACGCGGGATCAAAAACCGCCCTGTGCGCGCTCTTGTTGCAGGAATTCCGAATGTCGGAAAATCAACGCTGATCAATTCGCTGTCGAACCGCTCGGTTGCGAAGACAGGGAATAAGCCCGGCGTTACGAAGGGTCAGCAGTGGATCAAGACATCAAAAGGCGTTGAGCTGCTCGATACACCCGGTATTCTGTGGCCTAAGTTCGTCAGCGACGAACAGGGACGTCATCTTGCCATGATCGGCACGATGCCCGATTCACTCGAACTGATACCCGCAGCCCGGATGGCTGCCGATATCATCAGGTTCTGCCTCGGTATATGCCCCGACAGGCTGGCAGCGGATTACGGTATTGATCAGTCCGACGGAGAAGAAGAGTGGCTGATCAAGGCGGCACAGTCGCTTCACGCACTTAAAAGCGGCGGAGAATATGACACTGACAAGGCCGCCGGCATCATCGTTGACAGATTCAGAAAAGGCAACATCGGAGCTGTCACATTGGAAGAAGCTCCGGCAAACGAGTGATCGGATAAGGAAGCATTATGAGCAAACAGAACAAACAATCCGTCCCGGCACAGATCCTGTCCTGGATCATATATATCCTGATTGTTGTCATCCTGTCATTTCTTTGTGTGACGTTTATCGGACAGCGCACAAAAGTGATCGGTACCTCAATGGTTCCGGCGCTGAATGACGGAGATCAGCTGATCGTTGATAAGATCTCATACCGTTTCAAGAAACCCAAAAGGTTTGATGTGGTTGTATTTCCGTACCGGTATGAAGCTGATAAGAATTTCATCAAACGCGTGATCGGTCTGCCGGGCGAGACCGTTCAGATCATCGACGGCAAAGTCTATATCAACGGAAGTCTTCTCGACGATCCGTACGGCGACATTGCCGGCCCCATGATCGACGCAGGCATAGCGGCTTCACCGGTCGTTCTCAGCGAAGATGAGTACTTCGTCCTCGGCGATAACCGCAACAACAGTAAGGATTCAAGGGATGACACGGTCGGACCGATCCGTAAAGATGAACTGACCGGACGCGCGTGGATCAGGATCTATCCGTTCTCAGATTTCGGCCTTGTCAGTCATGGTGATGATAAATGACCGAAGAAGAGAGACGGATCAAGAGAGAACAGAAACGGCTGGCTGAGATCGAGCGCACGCATCTGATGTACACTTATGAACGCGAAGCATCTGCGGGCGCTCTTTTTATAGCAGGCGTCGATGAAGTCGGGCGGGGACCGCTGGCCGGTCCTGTTGTGGCCGGAGCCGTGATCCTTCCGGCCGATCATGAGATCCTCGGATTAAATGATTCAAAGAAGCTGAGTGAAAAGCGCCGTACAGAAATGGATCGAATCATCCGCGAACAGGCTGTCGCGATCGGTCTCGGCGTCGTCAGTCAGGAGCGGATCGATGAGATCAATATACTGCAGGCGACCTATGAGGCTATGAGGCTTGCTATTGCCGATCTTGCAACAGAGCCGGACCTGCTGCTTGTCGACGCGGTGACGATCCCGGACATCGCGATCCGTCAGAATCCGATCGTCAAAGGTGATGCCAAGTCTGCATCGATCGCTGCCGCCAGTATTGTCGCAAAGGTGTTCCGTGATAATCTGATGGTCGAGTACGACGCGCAGTTCCCGGGTTACGATCTGGCATCCAATAAAGGATACGGAACGAAAAAACATATCGAAGCGATCAGATCGCTGGGACCGACACCGCTGCACAGAAGGAGCTTCATCGGAAAATTCATCAGCGGAGATCATCATGGAGAATAAACGCGCGCTCGGATCACGCTATGAACAGCAAGCTGCTGAATATCTGCGCAACAAAGGCTACGCGGTCCTTGAAAGCAATTTCAGAATGCGGACAGGAGAGATCGATCTGATCTGCCTGTCACCCGATCGGTCGATCTATGTCTTCGTCGAAGTCAAATACCGTTCGGATGATGCGGCAGCTGCCCTGGAAGCTGTCAACCTTAAAAAACAGCAGCAGATCGTGCGGACAGCACTGCGGTATATTCACGCGCATCCGCAGATGGCTGAGGCTGCGATGCGATTTGATGCGGTCGGGATCGACAGCAAAGGCTGCGTGATCCATGTTGAGAATGCATTTGACGCGGTATAACCGGAACAGTTTGTATGCGCGCCGGAGAGATTGACTATGAATATCAAAACAAAAGATGACAGAAAAGTCTTTACGATTCATCAGAACGGTGATGTCAGATGGCTTGAACCGTGTGCATTTGAAGGATCCGATGAGGTGCGTATCGTGATCGCGACTCGTTTCGGAGGCGCGAGCAGCGGCATCTATTCGTCGATGAATTTCAGCTATTCGCAGGGAGACGATCCGGATCTGGTACGCGAGAACTATATTCTGTTCGGGAAAGCAATCGGTGTCCCGGCAGGAACGATGGTGACCTCCCAGCAGACACACACGGTGAACCTGCGGTACTGCACAGAGGAGGACTGCGGCAAAGGAGCGGTCAGAGAGCGCGATTACACCGATGTCGACGGGCTTTACACTGACAGAAAGAGACTTCCGCTTGTCATATCGTTTGCAGATTGTGTTCCGGTATTCATTTATGATCCGGTGAAGCGCGTGATCGCAGCCGTCCATTCGGGATGGCGCGGAACAGTCGGAAATATTGTCTCCGAAGTGATCGGGAGACTGCACAGCCAATACGGAACAGATCCTGCCGATCTGAAAGCATTGATCGGTCCGTCGATCTGCGCGGACTGCTACGAGGTGGACGAACCCGTACGAACACGCTTCGCGGAGACATACACGGCTGAGGAGCTTGAGAGGATCATTCTGCCTCCTGCCGATCCGGAATCGTTCGGTCACTATCAGCTTGATCTGTGGGAGGCCAACAGGATCAATCTGTTAAATGCCGGCGTTCGTGATGATCAGATCACCGTGACTAATCTGTGTACATGCTGTAATCCTGACCTGATCTTTTCACACAGGGCGACAAACGGACGGCGAGGCGTGACGGTCGGACTGATCGAAATGCTATAGGGCTTTACAAAATAAGGGTTTTTCGTTATAATATTTTCCGATGCCAATGTGGCTCAGTTGGTAGAGCAACGCATTCGTAATGCGTAGGTCACCGGTTCGAGTCCGGTCATTGGCTCTTATCTGAGCCCGTAAGCTATTTACGGGCTTTATGTTTTTTTAAGATATTTAATTTTTGAATCATTGTTTTTTCTGCAACAATCCGTACAATAATTTTTGGAGTATTGTTTTCCAAAGACGCAAAGGCGGATCAGATGCGGAACAAGATGATACAATTGATGCGCGGACGTTATGGGGCCGACCAGCTGGGACGTGCGACGTTCTGGGTCTCCCTGATCCTCTTTGCGGTCTTTATTCTGACCGGACTGAAAGCATTTCTTCTGGTTGCTTTACTGCTCGTGATCCTGAGTTACTATCGCATGCTTTCGACCAATATCTCCAGGCGTGCGAACGAGAACAGGATCTATCTTGCGCGAACAGCGGGAATCAGAAACAGGCTTTCAGGCATGTCGAAACAGATGAGCGAGCGGCGGCATTATCGTATTTACCGCTGCCCGAACTGCCGTCAAAAGATCCGTATACCAAAGGGAAAAGGGAATATCCTGATCACATGTCCTAAATGCCACATCGAGTTTAACAAGAAAAGTTGAGGCTAAGACATGTTCCAAAGGGAACTCGATCGGATCATTGAACAGATCGAAGCGGAGGGGAAAAAGCCTTCGCTGCTTCTTCATGTCTGCTGCGCTCCCTGCAGCAGCTATGTGATCGAGTATCTGCATCAGTATTTCGATATCACACTGTTCTTTTTCAATCCCAATATCGCGACAAAAGAAGAACATGACAAGCGGCTTGCCGAACTCAGGAGACTTGTGGATGAAATGCCCGAGGCGGCCGGCATGCCGGTCGTATCCGCGGGGTATGACCACAACAGGTTCCTGTTTATCGCACAGGGGCTTGAGGATGAGCCTGAAGGAGGCGAGCGCTGCACCAGATGCTTTGAGATGAGACTGATCATTTCAGCACTGTTCGCAGCTGAACACAAATTCGACTATTTTACGACGACACTGTCGATCAGCCCGCACAAGGATGCGTCTCGGCTGAATTCGATCGGAAAGGAAGCGGGAGAGAGATTCGGCGTACCGTTCCTTCCTTCGGATTTCAAGAAGCGCGACGGCTTCCTGCGGTCGATCGAATTATCAAGGCAATACAATTTGTACCGGCAGGATTACTGCGGCTGTGAGTTTTCCAAAAATAAGAGCAGTAAAGAGCCGGATGACACTCAGCAGGAAGGAGCCGAAAACGTGGCACAATTATGGGGAGGACGCTTCGAAAAACCAACCGACCAGAGCGTCTTTGAATTCAACGAATCCCTTTCCTTCGACAGACGCATGATTTTTAACGACATCGAAGGAAGTATCGCGCATGTCACAATGCTCGCCGAGACCGGTGTTCTTGAGCAGAGTGATGCCGATCAGATCCGCGAAGGCCTTGAAGCAATTGAAAAGGAGATCGCGGACGGCACGCTGATTCCTGAAGGACCGTATGAGGATGTTCACAGCTTTGTCGAGGCGAAGCTGACTGACAGGATCGGCAAAGCGGGAAAGATGCTGCACACCGGCAGAAGCCGCAATGATCAGGTCGCGCTTGACATGAGACTCTATACGCGCGATGACATCGATCAGCTGGATGATGAACTGTCTGCCCTGCTTGTACAGCTTCTGGAGCTGATCAAGGCCCACAAAGAGACTGTCATGCCGGGATTTACACATATGCAGAAAGCGCAGCCGCTGACGCTTGCGCATCACCTGAGTGCTTATTTTGAAATGTTCAGACGCGATCTGGACCGCATTTCAAGCATTCGCGAGAGGATGAATCTTTGTCCCCTCGGCGCCGGAGCGCTTGCAGGAACGACTTACCCGCTTGACCGGGAGCTTTCTGCCAAGCTTCTCGATTTCGACGGTGTGATGACCAACAGTATGGACGCGGTCAGCGACCGCGACTATCTGATCGAATATCTGGATGCGCTTGCGATCGTCATGATGCATCTGAGCCGGTTCTGTGAGGAGATCATCATCTGGAACAGTGACGAGTACCGTTTCATTGAGATCGATGACGCGTACAGTACCGGAAGCAGCATTATGCCGCAGAAGAAGAATCCGGATGTTGCCGAGCTGATCCGCGGCAAGAGCGGACGCGTCTACGGCGCGCTGACAGGACTTCTGGTCACGATGAAGTCACTGCCGCTGGCATACAATAAAGACATGCAGGAAGACAAGGAGGGTGCTTTCATGGCGATGGATACCGTCCATGAATGCGTCACACTGTTTACCGGCATGATCGCAACGATCAGATTCAGCAAGGACCGGATGCGCGCGAGCGCTGACGGAGGATTTACCAACGCGACTGATCTGGCTGACTATCTTGTCAGAAAAGGGATTCCGTTCAGGGATGCACACAGGATCGTCGGAGAGCTTGTACTGACATGCATCGAGAAGGGCATCGGGCTTTCCGATCTCCCGATCGACCAGTACAGACAGGCCAGCGATCTGATCGGTGAAGATGTCTATCAGGCGATCGATCTCGATACCTGTGTCAATGAGCGCAAGACGATCGGGGCACCCGGATCAGAGGCGATGGAAGAAGCAATCAACTCGTACGAGAAATACATAAAAGGGAGGTAAAACTATGATCGAGATGAACAAGAAACTGAATGTCGGTGTGTTGGGGGCTACCGGCATGGTCGGTCAGCGGTTCTTATCACTGCTGGCGAATCATCCGTGGTATGAGGTTAAAGTGGTAGCGGCGTCAGAGCGCTCAGCCGGCAAGACTTACGAAGAAGCGGTCGGAGGCAGATGGAAGCTTGACGTACCGATGCCTGAAAAATTCAAAGATATGGTTATCCGCAACATGCACGATGTCGAAAGCGTTGCCTGTGATGTCGACTTTGTGTTCTGCGCAGTCGATATGGGCAAAGAAGAGATCCGCGCGATCGAGGACGCCTATGCAAAGACGGAGACTCCGGTAGTCTCCAACAACAGCGCGCACCGCTGGACAGAAGACGTTCCGATGGTCGTACCGGAGATCAACCCTGAGCATTTTGACATCATTCCGTTCCAGAGAAAGAGACTCGGAACGAACCGCGGATTTGTCGCAGTTAAGCCGAACTGCTCGATTCAGTCTTATGCGCCGGCGCTGAGTGCTTGGCTTAAATATGAGCCGACGCAGGTCGTAGCGAGTACGTACCAGGCGATCTCAGGTGCAGGGAAGACATTTGCCGACTGGCCTGAAATGGTCGAGAACGTGATCCCGTATATCGGCGGAGAGGAAGCGAAGAGTGAGCTTGAACCGCTTCGCATCTGGGGACATATCGAGGACGGCAGGATCGTCAAGGCGGCTGCTCCGATCATCACGGCTCAGTGCATCCGCGTACCGGTCGTGAACGGTCATACCGCTGCGGTATTTGTCAACTTCAAACAGAAGGTCGAAAAGGCACAGCTGATCGAAGACCTCAGAAATTTTGAAGGACTGCCGCAGAAGATGGACCTTCCGAGTGCACCGAAACCGTTCATCCAGTATCTTGAAGATGACGACAGACCGCAGGTCAAACTGGATGTCGATTATCAGAACGGCATGGGCGTGAGCTTCGGACGGCTCAGAGAAGATGTGATCTTTGATTACAAATTTGTCGGCCTTTCACACAATACGCTTCGCGGTGCCGCCGGCGGCGCACTGTTATGCGCGGAGACTCTGACCGCACTCGGCTATATCGAAGCGAAATAATCACAGGAGAATCCTGCTACGCGCTGTCATTGGTCTCAACCTTTGACAGCGCTTTTTTATGCCCGTAACGGGACTAGAGAAATGTCGAAAAATGTCGACCGATTTTCGTGGAAGTGTGGCTGTGTTTGTGGTAGAATAAAGACGATCAAAAACTACATGTTGTTACTGAATCACGAATTGAGAACAGGAGATTAGCAGATATGGCCAATGAAGATAAGTTAAAAGCACTCGACGCAGCGATTGCAAAGCTTGAAAAAGACTACGGAAAAGGAACGGTGATGCGTCTCGGAGACGCACAGGCTGACACATCGATCGAGGCGATCCCCACTGGATCCATGAGCCTTGATATCGCGCTTGGTGTCGGCGGTATTCCGAAAGGCCGTGTCATTGAGATCTACGGCCCCGAATCCGGCGGCAAGACGACTCTTGCACTGCATATTATCGCTGAGGCACAGAAGCTCGGAGGTATTGCAGGATTCATCGATGCAGAACACGCGCTTGATCCGGTCTACGCAAAGAACATCGGCGTCGACATCAATGATCTGTACATCTCACAGCCCGATTCCGGCGAACAGGCTCTCGAGATCTGTGAGACGATGGTGCGTTCCGGCGCGATGGATCTGATCGTTGTCGACTCGGTCGCAGCATTGGTTCCCCGTCAGGAGATCGACGGAGAGATGGGTGACGCCCATGTCGGTCTGCAGGCCAGACTGATGAGTCAGGCGCTTCGCAAACTGACACCGGTGATCAGCAAGTCGAACTGCGCGGTGATCTTTATCAATCAGCTTCGCGAAAAAGTCGGCGTTGTCTACGGTAATCCGGAAGTGACGACCGGCGGCCGCGCGCTGAAGTTCTATTCATCAGTCCGTATGGAAGTGCGCCGCGTCGAGACGATCAAGCAGGCCGGTGAGATGACAGGCAATCATGTCCGCGTCAAAGTCGTCAAGAACAAAGTCGCACCGCCGTTTAAAGAGGCTGAGTTCGACATCATGTTTGGCGAAGGTATTTCCAAAGTCGGCGATCTCGTCGATCTGGCGACGAAGATCGATCTGATCCAGAAGAGCGGATCCTGGTATTCTTACAACGGCGAGAAGATCGGACAGGGAAGAGAAAAAGCAAAAGAGTACCTGACTGAGCATCCGGTCGAGACGGAGAAGCTCGAAGCGCAGATCCGCGCGAAGTTCGGTATCGGCGATGCAGCTGATGTTTCGGATGAAGAAGAATAAAGGAGTCTGCTGTCCGCGATGCTGACAATCACTGAGATCGTATCCATGACAACAAAGAAAGCGAAGGTCTTCACAGACGGGAGACCTTCGCTCATTCTATATTCCGGTGAGCTCAAGAAACTGGGATGGGAAGAAGGAAGTCAGATCACCGAGGAACAATATGAGCGGGTTCTCAACGATACGGTCATCAAAAGAGCTAAACTGTATGCGATGCATTTGCTCCAGGATCAGGACAGGACCGAAAAAGAACTGACCGACAAGATCAGACGCGCGGGTTATGATCCGGAGATCGCGCAGGCTGCGCTCGACTATGTCAAAGGGTTCGGCTACGTCGATGACGAACGCTATGCCGAAAACTATATCAGCCGTAACAGCGGTGTGAAGAGCCGGCGCCAGATCCGGCAGGATCTGGCCAAAAAAGGAATCGACTCAGATGTTCTGGAATCGCTTCTCGATGATAACGCTGATGAACACGATGAACACAGGGCTGTTGCCAGACTGCTGAAGAAAAGGCATTATTCACCGAACGTACGTGACTGGGATGAAAAAGCTCAGAAAGAGAGGGACAAACAGCTGAGGTATCTGGCCTCGAAAGGATTCACCTACGCGGCTGTGCGCTATGTATTTGACCATTGGGATGAATTTGAATGATCAATGTGTTCGGAAAAGTATCAGCTGAAACAGAAACAGAAGAGTAACAGGCTGCCGCATCGTTCATGCAGCAGCCTGTTTGATCGGAGTGACAAGATTTGAACTTGCGACCTCTCGGCCCCCAGCCGAGCGCGCTACCAAACTACGCCACACTCCGACAGCTTTGTAATCATAGTATAAAATGGACATTTCGTCAAGATTGTTTGGGACAAATCTTTATTTTGGTGTTGATTCGGCTTTGCTGATATGCTAATATGTAAAAGTTGCAAAATAAACACGCATCGGGCAGCTTTTCCCGGTGATCGCAAAAGTCTTTAAGACTTCGGATTCGAAAAGACTAAGCCGGTGCGGAAGAAAAACCATGGAGGTAGTAAGATGAGTGTTATTTCTATGAAAGACCTGCTTGAGGCAGGCGTTCACTTCGGACATCAGACACGCCGCTGGAACCCGAAAATGGATCCGTATATCTTTACGGAACGCAACGGGATCCATATCATTGACCTGCAGAAGACAGTCGGCATGGTCGATGATGCGTACAAAATGATCGCGGATACAGTCGCCGACGGAGGCACTGTTCTGTTCGTCGGCACAAAGAAGCAGGCGAAGGATACGATCAAAGCTGAAGCAGAGCGCTGCGGTATGTTCTATGTCAATGAGCGCTGGCTCGGTGGTATGCTGACCAACTTCAAGACGATTCAGAGCCGTGTCGGCCGTCTGAAAGAGATCGAGCGCATGGCTGAAGACGGAACATTTGATGTCCTCCCGAAGAAGGAAGTTGTCCACCTGAACAAAGAGCGCGAGAAGCTCGACCGCAACCTTGGCGGAATCAAAGAGATGAAGCATGTCCCGGATGTGATCTTCATCATCGATACCAAGAAAGAGCATATCTGCGTGACAGA
>CACYEU010000255.1 GCA_902773445.1 uncultured Lachnospiraceae bacterium
CGCAAGATTCTCAAGCGTTTTCTTTCTGCGCTCACGGTAGTTTTCCGTATCAAGACGTACACGAACCGTTCCGTCCTGATTGTGATTAGCAATCCGGTTGATCAGATACTGAAGCGCGTCAAGCGTCTGGCCTCTCTTTCCGATGATCAGGCCCATGTCGTCGCCGACAACTTCCATATAAAGCGAATGATCTTCTTCTTCGCGTGATTTGATTTCTGCTTCGAGGCCGAGTTTATCAAGAATCGAAGCAAGATAAGCTTCACAGGCCTTGATATTATCCTCGTTCATTGAGGTCAGGTCTTTCTCCTTTTTCGGCTTGATCATCTGATCATCAGACTGATCATCAATGTCAAAATCAAGAGCAGCCTCAACATCTTTTGCCGGGCGTTCCTCTTTTTGACCGGATTTTTGTTTTTTACCTGACTTTGAATTCTTCTTTACGGCTTTTTCGGTCTTTTCTTTCTTTTCTTTTTTAGGCTTCTTCTCTTTTTTCTTTTCTTTCTGTTCTTCTTCTTTCAGCCATACTGTGATTGAAGCATCTTTCTTGCCGATTCCAAAGAATCCGGCGCTTCCTTCTTCGTTGACGATGTATTCGATCTTATCGCTTGTCGCGCCGAGTTTTAAAGTTGCTTCAGTGATGGCGTCTTCGACCGTTCTGGCCGTCACTTCAAATTTTTTCATGTGATTCTGCTCCTAAGCTATCTGTCGATCACTTCTGATCGTTGTTGTATTTCTGAACCAGATTCGCTCCGGCGGAAAGGCTTCCTTTCTTAGCTTTTCCTCTAAGTTCCTGGGCTTTTTCGAGCTTCTTTTTCTGCTCTTCAGTCGTCATCTTTTTCTTTTTACTGGTCTGATTCTCAATTGTCTTAGTACTGCTCTGCGACATCTTGATGATACTGTCGCGCTTTTCCCCGTGCTTTTCCTTTTCTTTTTCACGTTTTTTATCGAGCTTCTTCTTATTCTCCTCGATCAGATCATCGAGCGGGATCTTATCGATCTGCTTATTGATCAGCACAGCCTGAACTGTACGGACAACAGCACTGGTGACCCAGTAAATACCGAGATACGTCGGAAGAGTGAATCCGAGCCAGACAGAAATCAGCGGCATGACCTTGATCATTGTGTTCATCTGCTGCTGAACATTGTCTTCCTTCTTGTTCTTCGGCTGGCTTGATGCCATGATCTTTGATGACACATACTGTGACAGACCGGCAAGAACCGGAATCATGATCGATCCGATGATGATCCAGACAAGAGCTCCGCTCCAGCCGCTTGCATGACCTGTCTTGAATGAAGTTTTGATCGCATTGAGCGGAGATTCCATAACACTCAGACCGAGGAAATTATTGATATGGTCCGCCCCTGCTTTTGTCTTATCAATCAGGCCGCTCAGATCCGGGAATTTCTTTGCCAGCGTTGCCCAATTGCCTTTCTGGAATTTATAGAGAACATCGACCAGTGTCTCAGTTTTTGTATAATCAAACTTTGCGCTGATCATGATCGGCTTGGCTGTGCCGATCTTCTCCATAATGGCTCTGAAACCATCCTGCTTTGTGATCGCAACTGCCAGGTCACTGAAAATATTGTTGACCTGTCCGACATAAGTCGGCAGGTTTCTGATCACAGAATACAGAGCAAACAGAATCGGGAACTGGATCAGACTGACGACACAGCCGCCTGCCGGCGACATACCGTATTTCTGATAGATCGCCTGTGTTTCGGCCTGCATCTCACCGCGCGATTTCGCGTCAGTTTTGCCCTTGTATTTCTTCTGGAGTTTTTGAATCTCGGGATTCATGATCGCTGACATGCGCGTGAACTTCTGCTGCTTTTTCATCAGCGGCCACATCAGCGTATAGAGAATAATTGTAAAAATAATGATCGAAAGGGCTGTGTTCTGGATGTGCATCTTATTCAGAACAAAGAAAATGCCCTCCATCAGTTTTCCAAGGATCCAGACAAGCTGCTTATAGATCGGTACTGAAGAAGTTGCGGAAATAATACCCATACGGATCGATTCCTTTCATCCCGTCAGGGAACCGGGTCGTACCCTCCCTTTGCGAACGGGTTACATCTTAAAATACGCTTCAATCCCATCCATGATCCTTTCAATCCGCCATATTTTTCAATGGCTTCGATCGTATACTCGGAACATGTCGGGATATAAATACAATGGGAAAATTTGTACGGTGATATCGCTTTTTGATAGAATCGGATCATTTTTATCAGAATCTTTTTCATAAGCATTCCTTCATTATGGTCGCGACATCATCTCTCTTTAAACCGCGGTCATCAATTTTCCAATATACAACAATATCAAATGATTGATCAGAGGCATCTCTGTAGTCGCACAAAACATCGCGCGTCAGACGGATCAGTCTGTGGCGTCTTACACTGTTGCCGACTTTCTTACTGACACTGATGCCAAAACGGTTATAACCAAGTTCGTTTCTGACCTTGATCACATCAAAAAAAGCTGTTCTGACACGCTTTCCTTTTCGGTATACCCGCTTGAATTCAGATGCTTTTTTCAGTGTCTGAAGATGCCTCATATCAATGAAAAGAAAGCCATCTTTGAACAGATGGCTTTTCCGGTCAAGCTGTTAATTTCTTTCTGCCTTTAGCGCGTCTTGCCGCTAATACTTTTCGACCACCGGCGGTTCTCATTCTTTTTCTAAAGCCATGAACTTTTGACCGCTGCCTCTTCTTGGGCTGGAAAGTCATTTTCATTTTTCGTTCACCTCTTTCACAGTCTTTCTTGCAAAAATAGCATATAAGATTATAAACAATAACTCGTTATTCGTCAACAGAAATTTTTATTGTATATTTATCAACATTGTTGTAAAATATTAAGGAAAATATGCACTCATTTTTTACACTTGTTTAGGATTTGTATTCTATGTCTGTTATCGAACAAAACTGGAGAGAAATCACAGAGCTTTTACGCATTAAAAATCATGTGTCTTCTCTTGCTTTCAAGACTTTTATCGAGCCGCTTAAGGTCGATCGTTTTGAAGACGGTATCCTCTATGTCATGACAGACAAAAATGTTGATTTTATCAGCAGTAAATACACCCGGGATCTCGAAAACTGCATTATCGATGTCACACAGACACCTTGTACGGTCGTCTTTATTTCAGAGAGCGCGCCGGGTGTTTCTTCACGCCAGGATACGATCGATCCCGTTCTTCTTTCAAAGATCCGGGAAGCCAATCTGAACAAGAAATATACATTCGATACGTTTGTCGTCGGCAGTAATAACAATTTCGCTCACGCTGCGGCAGTCGCAGTCGCCGAAAATCCGGGCGAAGCCTATAATCCTCTGTTTTTATACAGCGGAGTCGGACTCGGAAAAACTCACTTAATGCACTCGATCGGCAGACATATCCTTGAACTTGATCCGACAAAAAAAGTTCTTTATGTTTCAAGTGAAACATTTACCAATGATCTGATCGAATCGATCAGAAAAGGTAACGCCGGCAATGTCGTGGCGATGGAGAATTTCAGAAATCATTACCGTGATGTCGATGTGCTGCTGGTCGATGATATTCAGTTCATCATCGGCAAAGAAAGTACCCAGGAAGAATTCTTCCATACGTTCAATCATCTTCATATGGCCGGCAAACAGATCGTCATTTCATCCGATCAGCCGCCTAAAAATATCTCAACGCTGGAAGACAGGCTGAAGACCAGATTTGAATGGGGCCTGATCGCCGATATTCAGAAGCCTGCTTTTGAGACCAGGATGGCGATCCTGAAGAAAAAGATCGAGATCGAACACTATGACCGCTATGGTTTTCCGGATGAAGTTCTCGAGTATATCGCGACGAATATCGAATCGAATATCAGAGAGCTTGAATCATCGCTCAATCATATCATTGCATACGCGGTACTGAATAAAAAACCGAATCACGATGTCGAAATCACGCTGCCTCTCGCAAGAGAAGCGATCAGAAATATCGTCGCCAACAACAGGCATACCGAGATCTCACCGGAACTGATCATTGAGACAGTCGCTGACTATTATGATATTCCGAGTGAAGACATCATGAGTAAGAAGAGGGATATCGATACAGCGATGCCAAGACAGATCATCATGTATCTGTGCAGAAAGTTGACAGATGCTCCGCTAAAAGAGATCGGAATCGCGGTCGGTGGAAAAGATCACTCGACGATCAGCTACGGAATCAAAAAGATCGAAACCGATATAAAGACTGATGATTCCCTAAGAAAAACGATCGAAGTACTGGAGAAAAAGATCCGTTCAATGTGATCTGTCAACATTTAAAACAGCTGTTTATCAACAGCGTGTTGAAAAGAAGTTGATAAGACTGAACTTATCAAAATAAATCAAATTATCAGATTTGTTATTCACAGTTTTATCAATACGATTTTAAGTTGATTTTATCCTGTTTTCAGGTGTTATCAAATCAATTAACGCAACTACTAATAATACTGATTTATTGATTATTATCTATCAAGGAGAAGCGAATATGAAATTCAGTTGTCAGAAGAGCAAATTATCAGAAGCCATCAGCATTGCATCAAAGGCGGTATCGTCAAAGAGAAATATGGAGATCATGGAGTGTATTCTCCTGATCGCCAAAAGCAATGAATTGACGATGATCGCCAACGATATGGAAACCGGGATCGAGACCGTTGTCGATCAGGGGATCGATATCGAAGAAGCCGGCATGATTGCGATCAATGCCAAGATGCTCAGCGATGTCATTCATAAGATGCCTGAAGGAGAGATCACGATCTACTCTGATGAGCAGACTTATATCTCATTCAAATCAGGAGATATTCTGTTTGATAAGATCCTTGCTCACAGCGGAGATACATTTACGCTGCTTCCGAATATTTCATACAATTATCAGTTTAAGATCTCCAGCTTCTCACTGAAAGAAATGATCCGCCAGACGATCTTCTCGGTCGGCGGTGAAGATTCGAACAAGATGATGACCGGGGAGCTCTTTGAGATCAAAGAAGATCATTTAAGGATCGTCTCTCTCGACGGTCATCGCGTTTCGTTAAAACGTGTCAAATTAAAAGAACACAATGAAGACAGAAAAGTGATCGTTCCTTCAAGAACATTGAATGAACTTTCAAAGATCATTGATGATGATCCGGAAAAAGAAATTCTGATCTGCATTTCCGATAATCATATTTTGTTTAAATATAAGAACACCAAGATGGTCTCTCTGCTGATCGACGGTGATTACTATGAGATCGACGCGTTGATGACAACTGATTATTCAACCAAAGTGATCATTAACCGTCAGAGTCTCCTCTCATGTATCGACCGTTCGACACTTCTTATCAGAGAAACAGACAGGAAACCGGTGATTTTTGATATCAGAGACAGAGTGATGAAGATTCAGATGGTTTCTGATATCGGATCGATGAATGAGCCCCTTCCGGTCGCAAAAGAAGGCGACAATCTCAAGATTGCTTTCAATCCGCGGTATTTTATCGACGCCCTCAAAGTGATCGGCGATGAGGAGGTCACGCTTTACATGACCAATCCGAAGTATCCGTGCTTTATCAGGGATGAAGAGGACTCATATATCTACCTGATTCTTCCTGTTAACTTTTAAGGAAGTCATCGTTGGAAATTGAACGCGTAAAACTGAGTCATTTCCGAAACTATGACAGTCTTGATCTGACCTTTGGTCCTCATATCAATCTGATTTACGGGCAAAATGCCCAGGGGAAGACCAATCTCCTGGAATCTCTCTACGTGTGCGGAACGAGTCGTTCATTCAGAGTCTGTCCTGACAAAGAAATGATACAAAAAGGTTATGACGCTGCGCATATCACAATGGATGCGCATGATCGTCATGCGTCTTTTACGATCGATCTGCACTTAAAACAGAATGAGAGAAAAGGGATCGCAGTCAATAAGATCCCGGTCAGAAAGATCAGTGAGCTGCTTGGAAAAGTCAAATTCATTGTCTTTTCACCTGATGATATGGCGTTGATCAAAGGCAGTCCTCAGATCAGACGAAACTTTCTGGATATGGAGATCAGTCAGATCAATCAGATCTATCTGAAAAACCTGGCCAGATATAAGCATGTTTTAAATCAGAGAAACATACTTTTAAAAGAAATAAAGAAAAACTCTTCCTTAGAAAAAACACTAGATGTATGGGATGAGCAGATTATTTTGTACGGATGTGGTATAATAAAGGAAAGAAAACTTTTCATTGACCGTCTGAATTCGATCGTTTATGACAAGCATCTTGATATGACTGACCGCAAAGAAGAGATCATGATCGACTATGAACCGTCGGTCTATGCGGAACAGTTTGCAGACGGACTCAGACGGAGCAGACGAAGAGATCTTGAGTTCGGTACAACACATGTCGGACCGCACAGAGATGATTTTACCGTCTTTGTCAATGATGAGAATTTAAAAAAATACGGATCACAGGGACAGAAAAGGACTGCAGCGTTATCGATCAAACTCTCAGAGATCGATCTGATCCGTGAAGAACAGGGAGAAAATCCGGTTATTCTGCTCGATGATGTTTTTTCGGAACTCGACGAAAAGAGACAGGAAGACCTGATCAGGATGATTGGAGATTATCAGACGATTATCACCTGCACCAGAATTGAAGATTTTTATTTCAATTTTGAGGGGCAGATGAGATTCTTTGCGATTAAAGAAGGAAAAGCAGAAGAAAGCGGAGGTTTAAATGGCACAGTCGACTGAAGTGACAACCGAATACGGTGCCGATCAGATACAGATTCTCGAAGGTCTTGAAGCAGTACGTTTAAGACCCGGAATGTATATCGGCACAACATCGATCAGAGGTCTTCATCACCTGGTCTATGAGATCGTCGACAATTCGGTTGATGAAGCTCTTGCAGGAAGCTGTACCGAGATCAAAGTGACGTTAAATGCCGACAATTCCGTGACGGTCGAGGACAACGGCCGAGGCATTCCGGTCGGCATCAATCATAAAGCCGGTATTCCGGCTGTTGAGGTCGTCTTTACGGTCCTTCATGCCGGCGGTAAATTCGGCGGCGGCGGATACAAGGTATCAGGCGGACTTCATGGTGTCGGCGCTTCGGTCGTCAACGCTCTTTCAACTTATCTTGAAGTCGAGATCTGCCAGAACGGACATGTCTATAAGCAGCGCTATTCAAACGGCGGCAAAGAGCATTCCGATCTGACGATCATCGGGGACTGCCCGGAAGAGAAGACCGGAACCAAAGTGACATTCCTTCCGGATGATACGATTTTTGAGACGGTTGTCTTTGATTTCAGAATGCTTGCGCAGCGCATGCGTGAAATGGCATTTCTGACGAAAGGACTTAAAATCATTCTCTGTGATGACAGAGAAGATAAGAAAGAAAAAGTCTTCCACTATGAAGGAGGCATCAAAGAATTCGTCACGTATCTGAATAAAGGCGCGAATTCGCTGTATCCAGAAGTCCTTTATTTTGAAGGCGAAAAAGACAATGTTCTCGTCGAAGTCGCTCTGCAGCACAACGATATGTATTCCGACAACACATACGGATTTGTCAATACGATCACAACGCCTGAAGGCGGTATGCATGTCGTTGGTTTCAGAAACGCGCTGACCAAGACATTTAACGACTACGGACGTAAGAATAAACTCCTAAAAGACAATGAAGAGAATCTTGCCGGAGAAGATATCCGGGAGGGTATGACAGCGATCATCAGCGTCAAGATCGAAGATCCGCAGTTTGAAGGTCAGACAAAACAGAAACTCGGCAATACCGAGGCGCGTTCGGCGGTCGATTCGGTCGTCAGCAGTCAGCTGCAGATCTATCTTGAACAGCATCCCGATGTCGCGAAGACGATTATTGAAAAATCCCTGCTTTCGCAGCGGGCCCGTGAAGCAGCGCGCAAAGCGCGTGAGATCACCCGCCGCAAGTCAGCGCTTGAGACAATGGCGTTACCCGGCAAACTGGCAGACTGCTCCGATAAAGATCCGGCCAACTGTGAGATCTATATCGTCGAGGGTGATTCCGCCGGCGGCAGCGCAAAAACAGCGCGCGACCGCAATACGCAGGCGATCCTTCCGCTTCGCGGCAAAATTTTAAATGTCGAGAAAGCACGTCTCGATAAGATCTACGGCAACGCGGAGATCAAAGCAATGATCACAGCGTTCGGTACCGGTATTCACGATGATTTTGATATTTCAAAACTTCGCTATCATAAGATCATCATTATGACCGATGCCGATGTCGACGGCGCGCATATCAGCACATTGATGCTGACATTCCTGTATCGGTTCATGCCTGAACTGATCAAACAGGGTTATGTCTATCTGGCGCAGCCGCCTCTCTATAAACTTGAGAAGAACAAGAAGGTCTGGTATGCGTACAGTGACGCCGAACTCGACAGTATTTTAAAAGACGTCGGTCGTGACGGCAACAATAAGATCCAGCGCTACAAAGGTCTTGGCGAGATGGATGCCGAACAGCTATGGGAGACAACGATGGATCCCGAGAACCGTATTCTGCTCCGCGTCAATATGGACGAAGAGTCTTCGAGTGAGCTTGACCTGACATTTACAACGCTGATGGGTGATAAAGTCGAACCGAGAAGAGAATTTATCGAAGAAAACGCCAGGTATGTTGAGAATCTGGATATCTGATATGCCGGCACCGGCATTTGACATAGACATTTGAAGGAGAGACGATGTCTGATAATTTTTACGACAGAATCAATGAAGTTGATCTGAAAGAGACGATGGAACGCTCGTATATCGACTACGCGATGAGCGTGATCGCATCGCGTGCGCTTCCCGATGTGCGCGACGGTTTAAAGCCGGTCCAGCGGCGCATCCTGCACTCGATGGTCGAGCTGAACAACGGTCCGGACAAACCGCACCGTAAATGCGCGCGTATCGTCGGTGATACGATGGGTAAATACCATCCGCACGGCGACAGTTCGATCTACGGAGCCCTTGTCAATATGGCACAGGAATGGTCAACACGTTATCCGTTGGTCGACGGACACGGCAACTTCGGATCAGTCGACGGCGACGGAGCTGCGGCCATGCGTTATACTGAGGCGCGTCTCTCAAAAATCTCGACTGAGCTGATTGCCGATATCAATAAAGACACGGTCGATTTTATTCCGAACTTTGATGAGACAGAAAAGGAGCCTGCTGTTCTTCCGGCACGTTTCCCGAATCTGCTGGTCAACGGTACGACCGGTATCGCGGTCGGTATGGCGACAAATATACCGCCGCACAATCTCGGTGAGACGATCGACGCGGTCGTTAAGATCATCGATGACAAGATCGAAGGCCGTGAGACGACGGTCGAAGATCTGCTTCCGATCATCAAAGGTCCGGATTTTCCGACCGGAGGTACGATCCTCGGGACACGCGGCATCAAAGAGGCTTATACGACCGGCCGCGGCAAGATCAGGACCCGCGCGGTCTGTGAGATCGAAACGCTTGCCAACGGAAAGAGCCGCATCATCGTCAGTGAACTTCCGTTCATGGTCAATAAAGCGCGTCTGATCGAAAAAATCGCTGAGCTGGTCAAAGACAAACGAATCGACGGCATCACCGATCTGAGTGATCAGTCCAGCCGCGAAGGCATGCGTATCTGCATCGATATCAGACGCGATGCCAATGCGAACGTGATTCTTAATCAGCTCTACAAGCATACACAGCTGCAGGATACATTCGGTGTGATCATGCTGGCGCTGGTCGGCAATGAGCCGAAGATCATGAATCTCAAAGAGATCCTGACTTACTATCTGTCACACCAGGAAGAAGTCGTTACACGCAGGACGAAATATGATCTGAACAAGGCAAAAGAGCGCTGCCACATTCTGGAAGGTCTGTTGATCGCGCTTGATAATATCGACGAAGTCATCAAGATCATCCGCGGTTCGGAAAATGCTCAGACCGCGCAGCAGGCATTGATCGTACGCTTCGATCTGTCCGAGGCACAGGCGCGCGCGATCGTCGATATGCGTCTGCGCGCACTGACAGGTCTCGAGCGTGATAAGATCGAGACAGAGCACAAAGAACTCGTCGAAAGGATCGCAGGCTATGAGGCGATTCTTGCCGATCACAATAAACTTCTCGGCGTGATCCGCGAGGAGATCATCAAAATCCGCGATATTTACGGCGACGAGCGCCGCACAACGATCGGATTTGACGATGAACTGACCGACGAAGATCTGATCCCCGATGAAAATGTTGTTGTGACAATGACACAAATGGGGTATATTAAGAGAATGAGCGGCGACACATTCCGCAGCCAGAACAGGGGCGGCATGGGTATCCGCGGCATGGCGACGATCGAGGACGATATCGTCAGTGAAGTCTTTATGACAAGGACGCACAACGAACTTCTGTTCTTCACGAACTTCGGACGCGTCTACCGTCTCAAGGGATATGAGATCCCGGAGGCCAGCCGGACATCGCGCGGAACCGCGATCATCAATCTGCTGCAGCTGCAGCCGGGCGAGACCGTGACCGCAGGCATCAATCTCGGCAAAGAGGATTACGACAAGTACAAATATCTGCTGATGGCGACCAAGAACGGCATCGTCAAGAAGACAAACCTTGAAGCCTATGCCAATGTCCGCAAGAACGGTCTGACCGCGATCGATCTGCGCGAGGGCGATGAGCTGATCGAAGTCAAGATGACTGACAATGAGCGCAAGGTCTATCTCGTGACCCGCGGCGGTTACAGCATTTGCTTCAAAGAGACTGATGTCCGGCCGATGGGCCGAGTCGCGATGGGTGTCAAAGGCATTTCCCTGCGCGACGGTGACGAAGTCATCGCGATGCAGCTCGACAGCATGGGATCCTACCTGCTGACCGCGTCCGAAAACGGCATCGGCAAACTGACCGAACTGACGCAGTTCAATCTGCAGAAGCGCGGAGGCCTCGGTCTCAAATGCTACCGGATCCTCGAGAAGACCGGCAAGCTTATCGCAGCCATTGCAGTCGAAGCCGAAAACGACATCCTGATGGTCAATTCGAGCGGCACCGTGATCCGCATCAGCTGCGATTCGATCTCGGTCACAGGCCGTATCACATCAGGCGTCAAGCTGATCAACCTGAAGGAAGGTCAGACGCTGACGAGCATCGGCAAAGTCCGCGAGGACGCATTTGACGAAGAAGAAGCCGTAGGTGAGGACGCACCTGAAACTGAAGAAGCTCAGAGCGAAGCGTCCGACAAGTAATTTAAAGACATTTACCTGCGCCGGTACGGGCGTACCGGCCGGGAAATGCATATAGGGAGAGGTATCGAAGTGGTCATAACGAGCCGCACTCGAAATGCGGTCGTCGGGCAACCGGCGCGTGGGTTCGAATCCCACCCTCTCC
>CACYEU010000256.1 GCA_902773445.1 uncultured Lachnospiraceae bacterium
CGATGTCCAGATCTACATCGGCCACCTCGACCGTCAGCTGAATGAAAACGCCTACATCTGCCCGGGTCTCGGCGATGCAGGCGACCGTATCTTCGGCACAAAGTAAAAGCCCGAAGCATCTTGCAAAATCAACCGCCGCTTCCTGACGGAGGCGGCGGATTTTCATTGATATGATCCATACTGCGGGTACTGCCCCGGTTCTTATTCAGTCAGAGATTGCGGCCATTCCGGAAACTTCTGCACCGGCAGCCCGACTTTCCTCTTAACGCTGCATATCTGCTCAAACTGCTTCTCTACCGGCGCCTGATCTGACATATCGGAGTTCAGCGCACAGCGCGTGACATTCTTATCCGCCTGAACATAATCAAGCATACCCGATATATCATAATTCAATGCTTCTTTGTTCAGTGCTTTTCCGTCAAATGTCCATGAGTAAAACTCCGGATCCTGAAACATGTTGCCTCCCAGAATCGCCGGATGACCATTCAGGATCGTCGTATCGACTTCACTCAGATCGGCTCCGAGCAGAAGAACCTGTGCATTTCCGACATGTTTGGCTTTACCTTTTCTGAGCGTCCAGACTTCAAGCGGCATGTCATGGTAAGCATAGCTTGCTCCGGAACCGTTGTAGCCGATGATCAGTTCATCGGAACCGTCTTTATCCATATCGATCAGCTGCAGATAATTGACACCGTGTGTCATACAGCACCAGCCGGTATTTTCAAGCGAGAACTGTCCGTTGGCCGCCTCTGCGTCTCTGATCACGGCGGCATAAGGCGCAAGGCTGTCCGCGCCGTTGTCTTTAGCTTCCGAAAGTTTCTTCATAACAATGAAATGCGCCTTCTTTTCGTAGTCTTTATTGTTTTTTCCGGGATGAATATGTACAGTGTCGATTTCGACTGTTTCATACCCGTCTTTGCGCGCTGTCAGGCGGTATGTTCCCGGCCGGATATTCAGAAAATAATACCCGTCTTTATCTGAAACGGTTTTTGTTTTTGACCGGTCCTTTCCGTCGCGATCAGTAATCGTCCGGCTCTCCAGAACTATTTTTGCGTTCTTGATCTTTCCGCTGTCGTCGTCCGGTCCGTTCCATACCTGTCCCTGGAGATTCGTTCCGAATGTCGTCATGATCTCAAGGTGACCGTCCATGCTTCCGAGAATACCGGCGGAAACCGCGACGGTTCCGTGCGCATCAGCCCATATATTTTTATTGTCCTTGACAGTGATCAGATAGCCTCCCGGATCAAGTCCGACAACGACTTCCCCGGCTGAATCATATGACTGGCGGAACACTTCCTTTCCGCCTCTGTCCCGGATCTCGACTGTGTAATCGACCGCATTGCCGCCATCAGCTGACCGCACCCGCATTTTAAGTTTGCCCCCGAACGGTGTCTTAATGACATTTGCCATGTTGGATGTGACGCCGATACTGTCAAATGCCCACTCAACACAACGATACTGCTTCTCACTCAGACTTCCGAGATTGACCATCTGCCGCGCCGCTGATTCGCAGGCCACTCTGCCGTCCCTGTATGTCGGAGAGCCTGAAAGCAGCAGAACCGTGCGGTACCAGAGTTCCATCAGGATCTCCGTATCTTTGATCGCCTCAGTATCGTCTTTTCCGTTGCCCTGATACATCAGATAGGCTGCATGAGAGAATTCAGTCGACCGGCGGTGATAATCATTAGGATGAAATAAGTCTTCCTGATTCCCGCCTTTTGCCAAATTACGTTCGTTCATGCCTTCGTCAACTTTCCAGACAGGCTTTTTGCCGGTCGAGACACTTTCAAAGAGCACGCCCAGAATATCAGCCGTAGCCTCTTTGATTTCTCTTGTTTTGTTCTCTGAGGAATTCATACCGGCATGTTCCTGCTCGATCAAATGTCCGTATTCATGACCGAATGTCTCAAGCAAGTCATAATTGCGGCCGCTGCCGACATAGATGATTCCGCCGTGTTGATCAGAGTAGGTCTGAATCTGTGAGGACATATTTCCGCCCATCTGGTAACCGTCATCATAGACGCCTGTCAGACCTGCCTTCAGTTCATCATAAAAACGGTCTCTGTAGAAATCAGAAAGATTCTGCAGGATCTTCATCAGTTTGACAGCCTTATCATAGTGATCCTTCTTCTCCTGATCGGTGTCGCCGAATGTTGAATTGTCGCTTGTGACGGGCTTGTACTCTTTAAATTTTGCCTTCTTATGGTTCTTGCCGTCAGCATTCAGGATCGTGATGTTTCGTTTCGCGTCTTTGAGCGTATAGACCCCGTTTTCGATGACGGCAGGTACCGTCTCTGTACCATCGCCGTTGTATGCATCAACTGCTTTGCCGCCATCTAAATCATCATAAGGCTCGCTGTAATCCAGCACTTCCCCGTCCGCTGCCGATACGATCAGCTCAGGTGAAAAAGCGCTTCCGTCCGCTGCCTGAAACTGACAGGGAATCCGGTAGGCAAGTTCAAGCTGATCCTGCTCAACGGGATAATAGACCCTCTGTTCGCTGTCGATCTGTCCGATCGAACTGACCGTATAACCCGGATCCTCGTCTGTATTCTCCGCAACCCACTCTTTCAGGAAGCGGTCAACTCCGCCGGCCAGCATCTCATCGTCAAGATCGTCGGCTTTGCTGACATTGTCGGTAAATCTGTAATTGGATGTGACTGTATCGGCTTCGCTGCCGTTTGCAACAAGAACGATGCTTTTGCCGAAAATCGGGATCCCATCGTATGAACAGTTGAATCTGTAGTAACTGCTGTCGCCGACACTGTGCACATCGGCGATTTGCGTATGTTCCTGAACAGCTTTATCGGAAAACAGACCTTTAAGCTTGGGCAATGCCTTCTGCGCTGTCTTTTCATCCGTCACTTTGATCTTTTCTTCCCGAAGGTCGAGATCGATCAGCGAGGAAGCCGCGCCGTCTTCGATTGCTTCCTGCGCCTTCTCATTGTCTTCCCCGGATCGTCTCCCGGAAGACTGTATGATCTTAATCGCCGCAAACATCGCTCCGACGAAGATCGCTAATGCACCAATCACAATTGCTGCAATGACAATCGGTTTTTTTGTTTTCTTGTGCATAGACAAGTCCTTTCTGCCATTAATATGGTTGATTATACCACCGTGTTGTACCGTAAAAAACTGTTGTATGTTAGAATAATTGTATCTATGCACAACTGTCAGACTGTAAAGGAGGAGAAAGGTTATGGGAGAAAGTGTAAAGAAGGAAAGGAAGAAACTGTCTCTGGCCACACAGATCTTTATCGCTCTGGCGATTGCGATCATTGTCGGTCTTCTGATGCAGAAGCACGCAGACTTTGCCGTCACCTACATCAAACCGTTCGGAACGATTTTCCTGAATCTGATCAAGTTCATTGTCGGACCGATCGTTCTGTTTTCGATCATGGCAGGCGTCGTTTCAATGCGCGACATCAAGAAAGTCGGCGCGATCGGCGGTACGACGATCCTGTACTATCTCTGCACAACAGCGTTTGCGACCGCGATCGGTCTGGGTCTTGCCAATATCTTTAAAGGAACCTTTCCGATTCTGTCAGTCTCAGACCTGACGTATGAAGCACAGGAAGGGACATCGTTTATGGACACGATCGTCAATATCTTCCCGTCGAACTTCCTCGCGCCGATCTATGAGAGTACGATGCTTCAGGTCATCGTCATGGCATTGATCCTTGGCTTTGCGATCATCCTGATCGGTGAGAAAGGAAGGCCAGCCGTCAAGGCGATCGATGTGATCAACGATGTGTGCATGAAGGCCATGGAGATGATCTTAAAGCTTTCTCCGATCGGCGTCTTCTGCCTTCTCTGCCCGGTTATCGCCGAGAACGGCGCCATGATCATCGGCTCACTCGCACGGGTCCTTTTGGTTGCCTATATCGCTTACATTGCTCACGCGGTCATCATTTACTCGCTGGCCGTCAAGGCGCTTGGCCATATGAGTCCGCTTAAATTCTTCAAGGGGATGCTCCCGGCGATCCTGTTCGCGTTTTCATCGGCTTCATCAGTTGGAACCCTTCCGATCAATCTTGAGTGTACTGAAAACATGGGCGCTTCAAAAGAAGTCGCTTCGTTCGTGTTGCCGCTCGGAGCCACGATCAATATGGACGGAACCGCAATCTACCAGGGCGTCTGCGCGGTCTTTATCGCGTCCTGCTACGGCATCGATCTGACATTCGGACAAATGCTTTCGATCGTCGCGACCGCGACGCTCGCATCGATCGGAACAGCCGGTGTTCCGGGCGCAGGCATGGTCATGCTGGCGATGGTTCTCCAGTCAGTCGGTCTCCCGCTCGATGGTATCGCATTGGTCGCCGGCGTCGACCGTATCTTCGATATGGGACGTACGACTGTCAATATCACAGGCGACGCATCCTGCACAATGATCGTCTCCTACCTGCTTCGCAATAGAATCAAGTCATGGACAGACAAAGATAAAGAAGCAGAAACCGCCTGATCGTATATATCCGTGAAACTGACACTTCTGACATTTATCATCGTATTACCGTTCCAGTTCCTCGCCGGCATGGTCGATTCCATTGCCGGCGGGGGCGGATTGATCTCCCTGCCAATCTATCTGATTGCAGGTCTGCCGGCGCATGCCGCTGTCGCGACCAACAAACTCTCATCGACATGCGGAACGGCCGTTAGCACCGCGCGTTTTATCAAAAACGGACTCGTCAATATCAAGCTCGCGATCCCGTCTTGTCTGGCTGCGGTCTTCGGATCATTTATCGGCTCTCACCTGTCGATGATCATCAATGAACGCGTTCTCGAATACATGATCCTGGCAGTCCTTCCGATCGCCGCCTACTTCGTGCTGAACGACAAACTCTTTAACCGCGGAGGTGAAGTGACAGACGGAATCACGGTGCGCACTCTGGTCGTAGCGATTGTCGCCGCGTTCGTTGTCGGTATATACGACGGACTCTACGGACCGGGGACCGGAACATTCCTGATCATCGCCTTTACAGTTTTTGCTAAACTGTCTGTCGAATCGGCGAACGCGCAGGCAAAGACGATCAATCTTGTCAGCAATATCACCGCTCTTGTCGTCTTCCTGCTGAATGGTAAAGTCGTTATTGCACTCGGTCTTGCCGCGGCAGCCTGCAATATCGCCGGCAACTATGTCGGTTCCGGTCTCGTAATGAAAGGCGGATCGAAAATCGTCCGCCCATTCATTATCTTTGTCCTTATTCTGTTGTTGATCAAGGTGGTTAGCGGGATTCTGTGAGAGAACTCTTGCCCGCTTGTAGCCCGCTATGCTCCCCCGCTCAATAATTCCTCTGTTTATTGTAGTTTTCCAATACTATCAGGTCGTTTTTCAATAAAAATATGATTATAGCGTTCGAAAAGCACTTTTTCGGGACAAAATATTGAACATAAAGAGGGTTTCTTACTTGTTTTTCAATATTTATCAGGTCTTTATTGAAAATCCACTATCAATCAGCCAAAAACTACAATAATCTGTCAGTTACTGCAATACACCCAGAGACTGTATTGCGTTTACTCCTTCTCTTACTCTTTTGCGTCCTCAAACATCTCCCTGACTGACGGTGCGTTCTTCGTAAGCTTTTGGATACTCAGATCCTCGGCTTTGTTGTTCGCAAGGCGCAGATTGTTCTCCGAAGAGAGGAGAGCTTCCTTGGTCTTCTGAAGATGCGTGATC
>CACYEU010000257.1 GCA_902773445.1 uncultured Lachnospiraceae bacterium
AGCTTCTATGCCCGCTTTGCCCTTGGCATCGTAGCCGACAACATGAGAAAACAGATCCCCGTAAGGATAGGTTCTGTATAGCTTACCGTCAGAGCCAAACTCCGACTTGGCAAGCACATTGCCGTTTCTGTCAAGAATTGCTCCCCTTGTGACATGTTCCGACATCGAATCCAGACGCGCGTTGTGAGCATTGCGCGCGAAATCGCGTGCCCGGACCTGATTGAAGTACACGAGATACCCCATCATGACCAGGAACAGCGCAACAAATCCGTAAGTCAGGACCGAGAGTTGACGATTCCTTTTCTTTCTGGCTTTCTCTTTTGGTGACGGAGGAAGTTTCTCCTCTTTGAAATCGTCAAGATTCTCTCTGGGAGGCGCCGGTCTTCTGCGCGGAGGGCGTACAGGAGCCGGCTTGACCTGATCATCAAGCTGCTTGATCAGATTCTCTTCAAGAGAACCGTCATAGACTTCACGATCCTGATCGAGATCGAGAATCTCAATATGAAAATCGTTCGGATCGTTACCTTTGCTGCTCATGCTGCCTCCATTGCTGTTCAATATAACGCTCTTCGTCTCCGCGAAGAATATACAGACCCTGTACGATCGCAAACATGATCATCGTACTGATTAGAGAACTGCCGCCGTAGCTGACGAACGGAAGCGTCACTCCGGTCGACGGAATAAACTTCGTCACGCCTCCGATATTCAAAAAGGTCTGTGTGATATAGCAGGTTCCAAGACCAAGTGCTACAAGCTTGTAGAACACATTCCTGAATTTCATCGCTACATTCAGAAACATGATATAGCAGCTCAGACAGATCAATGTCAGACACAAAGCGAAAAAGATACCCATTTCCTCACAAATTGCTGAGAAAATAAAATCAGTCGAAGCGACAGGGATCGTTTCAGGCATACCGAGGCCAAGCCCCATGCCGAACCAGCCGCCGGTGCTGATCGCAAACAGTGATTGGGAAACCTGATAACCCTGATCGTCGTATGAGCCCAGCGGATCTTTCCAGGCAATCACGCGGTTTCTGACATGTCCGAATATATAATATGCTCCGACCGACGCAACAGAACCGGCCAGTA
Organism: uncultured Lachnospiraceae bacterium; assembly: GCA_902773445.1. Classification (GTDB taxonomy): domain Bacteria; phylum Bacillota; class Clostridia; order Lachnospirales; family Lachnospiraceae; genus RUG842. Next base: position 1,090 of record CACYEU010000257.1, read on the forward strand.
TTCCCGCAAGCGGATAAAACGCTTTGCCGGTCGCGACATAGAGCATGACCAGGTAGACGACAAATATGATCAGCGCGGCACCGAGGTCCCGCGAGATCACGAGGATCAGCACATGCGCGGCCGCCACAGCTGTTGTGATGCAGACCGTTCTGAAATCATGCTTTTTATAAAGACTCGATGCGACAAAGAACACGAACAGCAGCTTGACGAATTCGGATGGCTGAATGCTGATCGGACCGACAGTAAATCCAAGTTTTGCGCCGCCGCTGATCTGTCCCGCAACGAGGACCGCCATCAGCGAGAGCACGCCGAGGCCGCCGTAGAACAGTTTCAGATCAGCCAGCTTGCCGACACGCCTGATAATGACAGGCACGATCAGCGTTAAGACCAATCCTGCGACCATAAAGGCAAACTGTCTGATGCCAAGAGCAAATTTAAGTCTTGTGATCATGACCAGGCCGATCACCAGAAGCATCAGCATATGGTTGAGGATCAGTCTGGCGATTCCGGGATAAAGTGACGTATAAAGAATCACAGCTACAAGGAAAAAAGCGACCTGCAGCCCGTAGAATGTCAGAAGCTTCGTGTCAGGCTCTTCAAGATACAGGACGCCGAAGCAGACGAAATGTATCAGAAACATCAGAGTCGTCTGCGTCCTGTAAGCATGTCGCTGCTTCCTCTCACTGTTAAAGGTAAAGACAAGGAAGCTGTACAGCGTATAGAGTATCATCAGAACAATGATGATATATTTTGAAAAGTGAATCAATAACGTCATAGAACACCTTTATGAAAATGTCCCTTTGTATATGCGTATCTGACCTGATCAGACTCGCCTGCAAATACAGATAAGCGATCGCGCATCTCAGCCGCAGTCTCAGTCGTAAAGTCGAAACGCAGGTCAAAGTGTCCGGTTCGTTCGATCTGTTCAAGAGACTGATGAAGCGAACACGGCACACTATTGTATATTATATTATAGCAGGAATCACAGATGTTTTGAACGCTGAATTGTACACCTCTGCGGTCAGTCAGTTTCATGATGCCCGGTCTGTGCTGACACGAGGAAGTATTCCTGCGTACGCACTGCGCGCTGATCATCCTTGCTGTATATCCGTAGACCAGTATTTCGCGACGGCTGCGTGTCAGCATTTGACCGGCAATCGCCTCTTCGGCTTTCCTGATATCGTGCCGGCTCATTTCAACCGGATAACATGCCGGACAGACTCCGATCTCATCTGCGAAGCACATGCTTTGGCTGTTGAATGTATAAAAGAGATGATCTGCGTACATAACTCCGCGATATCCTCTCTCTTTAAGCCATGCTGCTGTATCGAGGCAGCGGACAAGAACTCCGTCAAATAAACTGAGTTCCTTCAGACCTTCATCACTGAAGATCCATGGCCGGAATGCATTGTCAAACTCACGGAAAACATGGGGCAATGCGATCATGATTTTTTTCTTGTTCCCGGATTTATGAGCTTCTTTAATTAATTTTTCAGCACACTGAGCTGAGTTGATCAGATTGCTCTCAACATATATGCGGTCGATCAGTGGATGCCCCAGCGCGCTCTTCCACTGTTCATCTGTTGACACGAGGACATGGATCTCGCGGTCACTGTGATCATTTGCATTTGTTTTGCCAATGCAGGACGCCTCAGAACGGCTCTCAGACGGCTTCAGAGCGTCATGTCGTGCAAAAGGCTTCAGCAGTTCATCTGCAATAGCAGAAAGCCCCTGGCGGCGTATTTCGTTGATCTGTGATACGGGCATGAACACCGGATCACTTAATCCGATCCGGTCGATTTGTATATCGAACGGATACCTGTCTGCCTTGTTCAATCTGTCCGATATCTTTGCTGTATTCAGAGGTGCACTCTTTGCCGGTTCAACAGCATTGGCAGAACAGACTGTTGCTTCGACTTCGCCGGAAGACAGCTTGAGCTCGGCAGGTTGACCGGGAATAAACTGTGCATCGATATGAACAGTCCGGACGCAAGGATCATAATACACAGACTCCGAACTTTCATCGCGCATTCTGAATGACGGATCATCGGGAGTGATCATATCAGGACCATTGCGCTTAAAGTAATATCCGGGTCCGGTTATGTTTCGCGCATACTGTTTTGCCTTGTCAATATCGTTTTCCGAAACATGAAAACCACCGGAGTTCAGCTTGTTCTGTTGATAAAGATCGACATATTTCCGATAGAGGCCGGTCACCGATGATACATATTCCGCATCCTTCATACGGCCTTCGATCTTAAACGAACTGATGCCGGCGTCGATAAGCTGACTGATCTTCGGCAGCACATTCATATCATGCATACTCAACAGATAGGAAGGATCACCTTTATCTGTCCTGTAGAGTAGTCTGCATGGCTGTGCACAGCTGCCTCTGTTGCCGCTTCGATCGCCCATGGAGCTGCTGAACAGACATTTGCCGGAGTATGCGTAACACATGGCACCGTGCACGAAGCTTTCGATTTCGAGACCCGTCTGTTCTCTGATCTTCCGAATCTCACTGAGACTCAGCTCTCTTGCAGGAACAATGCGTGTGACACCGTACCGTGATAATACACGCGCCGCAGCTGCAGATGTAATACTCATCTGTGTGCTTGCATGGATCGGAAGCGACGGAAAGTATTGGTGAAGGAATCGTACAACGCCAAAATCCTGAACGATCACGGCGTCAAGACCACGTTCATAGAGCGGAGCGATCAGATCGTACAGTTCATCCATGATCTCATGTTCTTTCATAAGGATATTAACAGTCAGGTACAGCTTTCTGCCTGCCAGATGAGCATAATCGACTGCTTCCGTCATTTCATCCATACTGAAATTCTTTGCAAACGAACGCGCACTGAAGCGGTCAGTGCCGGCATAAACAGCGTCGGCACCGGCTGCAAAAGCTGCCTGCATGATCTGAAATGACCCTGCCGGGGCAAGGACTTCCGGTTTTTGAGGAATCTGATTGCTGATAATGATCCTCCTAAAGAAAAGCTGCCGCAATAAAGCATGCGGCAGCCGGTTTGATCAAGCTATTAAAGTTGGCATCAATCCTGACGCCGCGCTTTGTGACTCTTATTCTCAGTCTCAAGCTTAACGATCTTCATCTGAAGATTATTGTTCTCTTTTTTGACGCGGTCGAGATTCTTTTCGGCGTTTTCACACTTGATCTGGACAGAGATCAGTTCGTGTTTCAGATCATACATCTCCTTGTCCTTGATCTCGAGATCACCTTCAAGTGAGCTTGCCTGTTTCTTAGCTTTGAAATAGTCGTCAGCGACATTCAGAGCAAGAAGAACACTTCTCGCATCGGCGCTTTGTTTGCGATAGCTTTCACTCTGCGCGCACTCTTCGATCTTGTGATTAAGATATGTTGAAATCTTCTGAAGATACTCTTCACTTTCAAAACCGCTCAGCGTAAAAACTTTTCCGCCGATCAGGGCCTCAGTTTGATTTTTTGACGAAGCCATAGCCCAGTCTCCTTCCTACTCCTTAGTAATAATAACGTGACACTCCGACACCGACAGCCGCGACAATGATACTGATGATGATCGCAAGAACGATTCCGATCGCTAAAGAAATCAGTGTGCCGCGTGCGTAATTGCGCAGGTTAATATTCTGAGTTCCTCCGAATGCGAACACGAACATCAGGATGATTCCGGCCAGCGGGATCGCGAATAACAGAGAATATCCGACATAACCCCAGGGGCTGATCGGTGTGTAGTCAAACTCCTCCTGTTGCTGAATCGGTTGAGGCTGAACAGGCGGAATCGGCTGTTCAGGCTGTTGTCTGTAAGTCTGAGAGTCCGGAGTTGTAAATACATTGGGTTCAGACTGTGCAAGCGGACTGCCGCAAACCGCGCAGAACGCATTACCTTCAGGATTCTCAGCACCGCATTTTGGACAAATCATACATATACCTCCACTTTAAGATATAGCTTTCTAATACTATAACATATTTTCTGACAATTGCAAACAGGGCTGCCGAAACGGCAACCCTGTTTTATCGTTAATTATGATGATTGTCAGCGCTCTTAACGTTCCTCTCTGAAGTACGGATTGCCAAGAGATGCAGGCGGTTGATTCTCACGCTTCTTTCTCATGCTGACGGCGACAAGTACAATGATCGTAATGACATACGGGATCATCTTGTAGAACTCTTTGATCGCCGGATTGCTTCCGGTCGGAATAAAGAGATACAGAATGTACAATGCACCAAACAGGATCGAAGCAAGGACGCCGACGTTCGGACGCCAGATCGTGAAGATAACCAACGCGATCGCAAGCCATCCTCTGTCACCGAATCCATCGTTGGACCAGACGCCTGAAGCATAGTCCATAATGTAGAACAGTCCGCCTAATCCGGCGATCATACTTCCGATACATGTAGCAAGATACTTGTACTTGTTGACATTGATACCGGCCGCATCGGCAGTTGCCGGATCTTCACCGACAGCACGCAGATTCAGGCCGAGCCTTGTCCGCTTCAGAATATAGGCTGCGACAAGCGCTATGATAATTGACAGATAGACCAGGAATCCATAGTTTAAGAAGATCTCTCCGAACCAGCCGGTCTTAGCTGCCAGCGGCAGTTTGTGTACAAAACAGCCGTGAGTCTTGGAAAGAGCGATTGACGGAACATCCGAGCCTGTCAGTTTGATCAGCGAACCTCCGAAGAAGTTGCCGAATCCTACGCCGAACGTTGTCAACGCCAGACCTGTAACGTTCTGATTAGCACGCAATGATACTGTCAGGAATGAATAGATCAGTCCCATCAGGAGAGATCCGACCATCGAGCAAAGCAGCGGAATCATGATACCAAGGAATGTATTGATATCTTTTCCCGATGCTTTCAGCGACTGCTCATAGAAGAATGAGCCGATGACGCCGCTGATTGCGCCGACATACATGATTCCGGGGATTCCGAGGTTCAGGTTACCGGATTTTTCAGTAATTGTCTCGCCTGTACTTCCGCAGAGGAGCGGGATGCTCTGTACGACAGCACGCGGTAAAAATGATACAATATCGAACATCGCTTATTCCTCCTTCCCCTTCTTTGTATGCTCCAGCTTGTAACTAACGAAGAACTCGCAGCCGATCAGGAAGAAGATAATGATTCCTGTCAGAATATCACTGAATGAGTGGTTGAGCTGGAACCGGCTTGCAACTTCCTGCGCACCGTTGCCCATAAACGCGAGCAGGAACGATGTGAGGATCATGATCAGCGGGTTGAATTTACCCATCCATGCGACCATGACGCCCGTGAAGCCTCGTCCGCCGACCAGTGTAGTCGTGATCGTGTGCGCTGAACCAGCGACAAGAAGGAATCCCATCAATCCGCAGAGCGCGCCGGTCAGAGACATTGTTCTGATGATAACATTTTCGACTTTGATTCCAACGTAGCGGGCTGTCTTCTCGCTTTCACCGACGACAGCGATCTCGTATCCCTGCTTCGAATACTTCAGGTAGAAGTACAGAGCTATGGTCATCAATGCAACGATAATGATCGTCGGCAGATACTGCTGTCCGGCTATCGACGGAAGCCAGCCTTTCATATCATTCTGATTGATGATGCCGATCTTTCCGGATCCTTTCGGGACCTCCCATCGGATCGTATAATATGCCGTGATCTGAATAGCGACATAGTTCATCATCAGCGTGAACAACGTTTCATTGGTATTCCACTTCGATTTGAAAAATGCCGGAAGGAAACCCCAGAACGCGCCGGCTGCGATTGCAGCAACCAGCATCAGGAGCAGCAGAACGGCATTCGGAAGCTGAGGATGATTGTGCATCACAGCACCGGCTGCCATACAACCGATCAGAACCTGACCTTCACCTCCGATATTCCAGAAGCGCATCTTAAATGCAGGAGTCAGCGCAAGTGAAATACCAAGCAAAATCGCGAGCAGATGCAGCATGATCCAGGTCTTACGCGGAGTGCCGAAGTTTCCTTCAAACATGGTCGCGTAGACATCGAGTGGATTCTGGCCTGTCAAGAGTGTTGTAAGAATCGCACAGACAACAAGTGCAAGAACCAAAGCGGCTGCATGGATCAGAATATTTTCCAGGCGCGAAATCTCGCCTCGCTTGACTATATGGAAGACAGGTGTTTTTGTCTTGTTTTTCATGACGCTTCACCTCCTTCTTCTCCGTGCAGACTTGTCATATAGAGACCGACTTCATTCTTATCGGTCTTCCGCGCATCGAGGATACCGCTTACTTCACCTTCGCAGAGAACAAGGATGCGGTCCGCCAGTTCGATCAGAACATCGAGATCTTCGCCGACATAGATGACGGCAACACCCTTTGTCTTCTGCTGATTGATCAGATTATAGATCGTATATGATGAATTGATATCAAGTCCGCGTACCGCATAGGCAGTCATCAGAACCTTCGGTGTCTCGGCGATCTCACGACCGACGAGGACTTTCTGGACGTTTCCTCCGGAAAGACGTCTGACAGATGTCTCGATACTCGGAGTGACGACCTCAAGTTCCCTGACGATCTCTTCCGCGCGTTTGTGCGGGTTCTTACGATCTGTAAACGGTGATTTGCCCTGTCTGAATGTACGGAGCATCATATTGTCGGCAAGATCCATGTTGCCGACGAGGCCCATGCCGAGACGGTCCTCGGG
>CACYEU010000258.1 GCA_902773445.1 uncultured Lachnospiraceae bacterium
CAGAAGATCGGTCAGCACCTGTTCATCATACAGTTTTACAAGACCGGACAGTTCCTGCGTGACGGCCTGCGTACGGGCCGCCGCATAGGTCATACCGTCTTTCAGACCCCGGCGTATGGAGGACTGGATATCGGCATCGTGCTGTTCAAGCAGTCCGGCAAGTTCCTGCAGGAGTGAAGGGTCGGAAGTCTCGGCGCCGAAACAGACCGAATCGATACACCCAAGGTCACCGAGAAGGCGCATACCGCCCTCGCAAAAGCCCAAGGCCGAAGCGGTCGACCACGGAACGGGAAGCTGCAGCACGAGATCACAGCCCGCTTCAAGAGCGGCCCTGGCGCGTTCATGCATCGGAGCGACAGCGGGTTCCCCGCGCTGCACATAATCCCCGCTCATGACAGCGACAAGATAATCGGCGCCGGTCGCAGCGCGCGCGCTTTGAATAAAAAATTTATGTCCGTCATGAAGCGGATTGAATTCACAGATAAATCCGGTCGTTTTCATCATCGTTCCCTCATGCGCAGTATAGCATATTTCATTGACAAATACCCCGATTATCAGTAAGATTATCATAAGATTTTATGCGATTTTTCGTGGTTTTCAAGGAGCCTTTATGAAATTATTCAACCGTCTTGAACGCAAACTCGGACGCTTCGCGATCCCGCATCTGATGTATTATCTGATCGTATTGAATGCGTTCGGAGCGATACTCAATCTCACGCAGCCTGAGATCTTTCCGCAATATCTGAGTCTGGACGCGGAGAAGATCCTTCACGGACAGGTCTGGCGCATCGTGACATTTCTTGTGCAGCCGCCGGGTAGCGGCAGTCTGTTCTGGGTCATCATCATGTTATTCATTTATTATATGATCGGTTCCCAGCTTGAACGTGTCATGGGTTCATTCAAGTTTAACGCCTATATCTTTATGGGCGTGATCCTGCATGTGATCGCGGCACTGATTGCCTATGCGATCACCGGCGTTTCATATCCGATCGGCACGAACTACCTGTATCTGTCATTCTTCTTCATCTATGCGATGGCATTTCCGAATGCACAGTTTTTGATTTTTTTCCTGATTCCGATCAGGGGCAGGTGGATCGCGATCCTTGACGGATTCTATTTTGTCTGGGCGATCATCCAGGCGGTTCTGCCGCAGTACGGCGGCCTGTCCGGTTATGGTGTCTATTACAGGGCAAACGGTATCGCCGCAGCTGTCTCGCTGCTCAACGCGCTGATTTACTATTATCTGCTGCGCGATGATTTTAAGCTGACTTACAACCGCTATAAGAGAAGGCAGCAGGAACAGTTCAGAAAGATGGCCGAGGAGATGAAAAAACGCGAACAGAGCGGTACCTGGCAGAACCAGACAGGTGCACCTGTTCAGAATGCGGCCGCCGCAGGCAAGACGCCGATCCACCGCTGTGCGGTCTGCGGGCGCACCGAACTCGATGACCCGACGCTGGAATTCCGTTATTGTTCCAAATGCAACGGGCGGTATGAGTACTGCAGCGATCATTTGTTTAATCATGAGCATAAACAATCATAAATAGTGAGGAGTTGTTAACGTGGAAAAGAAACCGATTTTGACATTAAACCAGATCAGAAAGATCACGAAGACTTATCCGACACCGTTTCATATCTATGATGAGGCGGCGATCAGAGCAAACGCCAAAGCGCTTCACGATGCGTTTTCATGGAATCACGGCTATACTGAGTTCTTCGCGGTCAAAGCCAATCCGAATCCGTTTATCCTTGAGATCCTGAAAGACTGCGGATGCGGATCAGACTGCTCGTCGATGGCAGAGCTTGTCCTTTCAAAAGCAGTCGGCACGACCGGCCACAAGATCATGTTCTCTTCAAATGACACACCGCTCGAGGAGTTCGCCTATTGCAATGAACTCGGCGGCATCATCAATCTCGATGACCTCACTCAGGTCGACAAGATGCATGCGGCCTGCGGAGGATTCCCGGAGACAGTCAGCTGCCGTTTCAATCCGGGCGGGCATTTCACGATGAGCAACGGCATCATGGATCATCCGGGAGATGCCAAATACGGCATGACCAAGGAACAGCTGTTTAAGGCATACCGGATCCTGAAAGACGGCGGCGTCAAGAATTTCGGAATCCACGCATTCCTCGCAAGCAATGCGCTGATGGAAGAGTATTATCCGAGGCTCGCGGCGATCCTGTTCAAGCTGGTGGTTGAGATCAAGCAGGAGCTTGGCATCACGCTTTCATTCGTCAATCTCTCCGGCGGTATCGGTATCCCGTACTATCCGGACGAGGAACCGAATGATATCGCGGCGATCGGAGCCGGCGTTCGCGAGGCATACAACAAGATCCTCGTACCTGAAGGGATCACGGATCTGGCGATCTACACCGAGCTTGGCCGTTTCATGCTCGGACCGTACGGGCAGCTTGTCACGAAGGCGATCAACGAGAAACATATCTACAAAGAATACATTGGTGTTGATGCCTGTGCAGTCGATCTGATCAGACCTGCAATGTACGGCGCGTACCACCACATTACTGTCGCCGGAAAGGAAAATGCGCCATGTGATCATGTCTATGATGTGACAGGATCACTCTGCGAGAACAATGACAAGTTCGCAATCGACCGGAAGCTTCCGAGAATCGAGATGGGCGATTATCTGGTCATTCACGATGCAGGCGCACACGGTTATGCGATGGGTTATAACTACAACGGCAGGCTGAAATCGGCAGAACTGCTGCTGAAAGAGGACGGAGAAGTTCAGATGATCCGCCGGGCCGAGACGCTTGCCGATTACTTTGCGACATTTGACTGTTTCCCGGTCTATGATCAACTGGTTTGACAAGGAGGCTTTTTTGACATGAAACGGTTGTTTACATTCGCCGCAGTCATTCTCGCCGTCGTTCTTGCCGCTCTGTCGACAGCTGCGTGCGGCAAAGATACATTTGATGCGTCCCGTTATGTCGGAGCGATGCTTGACGCTGTCTACAAAGGACAATACGCTGAGTATGTCAAAATGGAGCTTGGCGGCGATAAGAGCGAAGAGCAGGCTGAGAAGCTTCACA
>CACYEU010000259.1 GCA_902773445.1 uncultured Lachnospiraceae bacterium
CACATCCCGATGGATCTCCCCGTGAACTTTTGGAAAATGTACGAGACGCGGCGAACAGGTTCACAGGCGATGCCCGGCAGTCCGACGATCTTACCATGCTGTGCCTGGAGTACAGGGGATCATCGGATATCTAAATACTGATCAATACAAGTGATCCGGAGGATCTCCATGATCTTGTTATTGACGTTTCTCAGTATAAGGCCGCCCTTTTCCTCCTTGATGTTATTGATTCTCAGGATCGCTCTGAGCGCGGCCGAGCTGACATATTCCACACCGGCCATATCGATCATCAAGGTATTGCTGCCGGCTTCCGCTGCCTCGACGGCTTTGTTCTCAAATTCCTCCACGGTCACGTGATCGATCTTGCCCTCGGGAGCAACTACAGTCATTCCATTTTCTTCAAAAGTCTTAATCGTCATAATGGCTCCTCTTTCATTGTTTTTTCTTCAGCAGGTCGCTGAGGATCCGGCGGCCTATCTCATTGAACTCTTCATTGCGCATGAACATCTGTATTCCAAGCAGCTGAGACCTCGAATAGGAATTCATCAAATACTCTGTAAACTCTGCGGGACCAAGCGTCTCTCGTTTTTCCGCGTCACAGGGATTTGTTCCGCGGAAAAGCGAGAAGAAGATGCCTGCCCAGTTGGCGCAGTCCTTTCCAAACTGGTCTTCAAATTCCTCCCTTGCTCCTTCGTCTCCCAGGAGCAGGCGTTCGTGCGTCTTGCTGCGCTTGTAAAACCCGGAAAGATCCTGCGCCTCATCATATCTGCAGCCACTGTCCGTACGCAGGATACGGTGGGGTTTTGCCGAAAAGCCGTCATCGTCAATTACCAGCTCCAGGATCAGGCCCTCCGCCAGGAGGGGCGTAACGTCGGAGCGGAAATGAAAGCAGAAATTGCCCTGACCGTAGAGAAGATATGCGCCGTTGTAACGTTCCTCTTCTCCGACGGCATGCGTATGCTGTGAGATCACCACGTCCGCGCCGTTGTCAGCCATGCGATGGAACCGCCTTCGCATCGTTTCGCTGTTGCAGTGCGTCCCTTCAATGCCGCCGTGATAAAGTACTATCAGAAAATCACACTGCGCTCTCAGCTCCTTTAGCTCCCGGCACACCATATATTCATCATAAAGATTCACACCGGGATAATCTCTTTGCGGCGCATTTTCAAACCGTTCCGTCACATTATAGAGAATGATCCTTCTGGCGCCGTCCGTCATTTCGATATGGCTCTTTACCGATGAGGCATTTTCTCCCCATCCGAAAAAGCCGATGCCGTTTTGGGTCAGAGTACGACAGGTGTCAAGGTAGCCTTGTCTGCCATAATCCATGGAATGGGTATTGCCCAGGGAAGCAAAATCAATGCCGAGGGCTTTGACTGCGCGGATCGTTTCCGTCGGCGCCTTGATACTCGGTCCTATTTTCTCGATCGGCTGATCACTGTCGGTAAAGCAGCCTTCAAGATTGCATATACGGAAATCTGCCGACGCAAAGAGATCGCACAGCTTCTTCCCGAACAACGCCTGAGTATCTCCTTTTGAAAACAATTCATAATTGCAAGGCATAGGCATCAGATCGCCCGCAATGATGATCCTTGTACACTTCATAGCGATTCCTTTCCCATTAAAAGTCCTTCTCGATCGTCAGCACGTTCTGACTGTTTTCATAAGAATACCGGACATCATCCATCAGCTTTCTGACAATGAATATGCCATTCCCGCCGCGTGCCCGCTCAGAAAGCGGGCCGGTCAGGTCAGGGTCCTTCACCTGCAGCGGATCAAACGCAGGCCCGCTGTCCTTAAATATGACCGTCATCCTGCGTCCGCGGCATTGGGTCAGTATCTCGATCTCGCCGCCGTTTTCATAGGCATAAGAATCGATATTCGCGAGGATCTCAGAGGCCGCAATGGTGACACGACCGATCGTATCCTCGTCGCAGCCCGCCGCAGCGCATTCTGCGGCAATGTAATCCGTTACGTTGTCAAAGCTGCTTTTATCTAAAAAAAATGTCTTGCTGTCTATCCCGCTCACCGCCTTATCAGTAAGAAATGGCGACATTGGTGACGTTGAAGCCCAACACACGGTTGTATTCCACGGAGGAACTCAGCATGCGCACAAGCTGAATGCCCGTGATTCTTTTTCCGCTGTTGTCGATATAATCGGTTGGGTTGAATGCCGCGCCATCATCGCGTAAACGCACGTTGACCTGATTCGGAAACACCCGGACGCATACATCGACGGCGTTACTGCTTCCGGGCGAAGAGTAAACAACGATATTGTGACAGAGCTCTTCCACCGCCACGCCGATGGCGTTGACGGTATTCTCAGGGACATTGTTCTTTTCACAGAACGCCATCGCTTCTTCGGAAGCGAGGATCGCCTGCGGGATCTCCTTGTTTATGGAAAAATCGTACGCCACGCCGTCCTGTTCCTCGAGCCCGAGGATATTCTTCCCGCTGCGGATCTTTTTATTCACCAGCAATGCCCCCAGCGTAATGACGACCGTAACCAGCTTGGATACAGGGAAAGAAAACCACAGCCAGTAGATCCCATAGTGAGCAAACCAGAACATCAGCGGTACGATGGTCAGCACACCGTCAAGCACAACGATCAGATTGGCAATTCCGCGCTTTTTGGTCGCCTGAAAGAAGGTACGCAAAACGTAGATGACCGCCAGGATCGGACAATTCGTGGAAAAGATGCGGAAGGTGACCGCGAAGATCTTCACGAGATCGGGCTCGGTCAAACTGTAAAGCGCTGCAAGTTGAACCGGGAAAAGCTCCGATATAACCATGACGATCAACGACAGCGTGACGGTGAAGATCATGCCGTATCGCAGGGACAACCGCTGACCATTCGTGTCCTTCTCTCCGTACAGCGCGCCGAGAATCGGCAGCAGCGTCATGGACGCGCCCTCTACCAGAATAAAGACAAGGCTGTTGAGCGAGAAAGAGACAGACGCGATCCTGCCGCCCGCAACGCCCGTGAAAGACAGGATGATCGCATTCGTAAAGAACAGGCGCAGAAAGCTGCATACATATACCAGCGCGGACGGCAGTCCGACGCTGAAGATCTTTCCGAGCTCTTGCAGCTTTCCAAACGCTTCTTTGGTAAAATGGACCGTGCGCTGTTCGGACCGGAAGTAGATCAGCGTTAAGCCGGCTCCGACGACATAACCCGTGACAGTAGCCCAGCCCGCGCCGGCGATCCCCCAGCGGAAAACGGCCATATAAATATAGTCGCAAAACAGGTTCACCAGATTCGAGACGATCGGCAGGGCGATGGCAAGCCTGCGCAAACCGTCAGTCCTCGCATAAGCGGCAGTCTGGTTGACAACTGCCACCAATGGCGTCAGCACCCACAAAGGCAGAAGATAATCCAGTACATAGCCGGCCAGCTCTTCCTTTCCCTGCGCCAAAATCTGTGTAGTTGGCGCCATCAAGGCTATACCGATCACGGAAAGGATCACCGTTGAGAGTACACCGGCCCAAAATGACAGCGTGAACACAACGTCGGCGGAGGATTGATCGCGCGCGCTCTTGTGCGTGACAGACAGCGTATTTCCGCCGAAGGTGAACAGCGCGATCGGGATAGTGCGCAAAAAAACGATACTGGTCGTCAGATTGATCGAGTATAACTGAACCGTACCAAGGATCCGGCCCACCATGATCCCATCGAGAATACTGGACAAATAGGTGGAAGCAGTCATCGCGAGGGTCGAGATCAGGAGGATACGATATTTTTTATTTAGAAGAATACCGTTTCGTTTCATTCTGTTAAACCGCTTTCAGTCAGCTGCGCTTTTTTCATCGTTTCAGATTATCCTTTCGGAAGAACAGGAACCCCCGCAGGACATTAATAAAGTCGTCGACATATTTCTCGTTGCTCGCGTTCCAGAAAAATCCCATGCGCGCAAGGATCTGTGTGGTATAGTGCGCCTTGAACGGAAGCGCGACGACCTTCTTGCCATGAGCGGTATTCATGTATGCCGTCATACTGGAGAGGATCGCGGCCTTGTCGGGGTCCTTCTGTGCTTCATTGAGCGCATTTACAAACACATCATATTCGACAAATTCAATGCTGCTGCCGTTTTGATTCATCCGGCGGATGATATCGCCCAGCGGGAGGGTATGGTTATTCACCGCATTGAAGACACAGCATGCCTGCGGGGTTTTGGCGAGCTTTAAGAATGCCTCGCAGGAACGGTCGATGGGTCCCATACATACCTGGTTCTCTATCATGGCGTAGGGGAAGCAGCCAAGCATGCTGTAGGAACGCAGTCTTCCCATAAAGTTATTGGTGAGGAAGTTGATCTGGAACTCACCGTCAGATTCCCGCGCGGCGAGCGTACCCACGCGGATGACCTTTGCGTCAAGACCCTCTGCGGCGGCTTCCAGCACCATGCGCTCTCCCATAAGCTTGGAGGCGGTATACTTGTTATCGAGGGTCTGGCCAAAGTAGAGCGTCTGCTCGTCCAGCTCG
>CACYEU010000260.1 GCA_902773445.1 uncultured Lachnospiraceae bacterium
ATCGCGCATGCCGCGATCGTCGGACATATCACTGGACTGCCGATGGGCTATGTCCGCGGCGGAAGCAAGGATCACGGCCGCAAGAATCAGATCGAAGGCCGCCTTGAGCCCGGTCAGAAAGTCGTCGTGGTCGAAGACCTGATCTCGACCGGCGGTTCATGTATTGAAGTTGTCAATGTTCTTCGCGAAGCCGGAGCCGAAGTGCTCGGCATCGCGAGTATTTTCACGTATAATATGAAAAAGAGTCTGACCCGTCTGACCGATGCCGATGTCAGAAATGTCAGTCTGACAAATCTTGACATCGTCGCAAAAGTCGCGGCAGAACAGGAATACATTCGCGAGACGGATATTGAGAAGCTGCTCCGCTTCCGCGATAATCCCGACGATGAGAGTTGGATCAATTAAAGGAGTTCACTATGTACCACATCGATTTTGATCATCCCTGTCATGTGTATTTTATCGGTATCGGCGGCATCAGCATGAGCGGTCTCGCTCAGATCCTGTTGAGCCGCGGGTTCAAGGTTTCCGGGTCGGATACCACACTGACCGATCTGACTGACCGCCTTGCAGCACAGGGAGCCAGAATCAACGGATCGCAGATCGCGTCCAATATCACATCTGACATCGACCTTGTCGTCTATACCGCTGCGGTCCACGAAGACAATGCCGAAATGAAAGAGGCTCTGGCGCGCAAGATCCCGCGTCTGTCAAGAGCCGAACTTCTCGGTCTTCTGATGAAAAACTATGAGATTCCGATCGCGGTCTCCGGCACGCACGGAAAGACGACTACGACGTCAATGCTTGCGCACATCCTGCTCTCATGCGAGACCGATCCGACGATCTCTGTCGGCGGTGTCCTGAAAGCAATCGACGGCAATATCAGGATCGGTTCATCTGAGTATTTCCTGATGGAAGCCTGCGAATATACCAACAGCTTTCTGCATTTCATGCCGAAAGTCGCGATCATCCTGAACATCGATGAGGATCATCTCGACTTCTTCAAAGACCTCGCCGATATCCGGCATTCGTTCCATCGGTTTGCCGAACTCCTGCCCGCGGACGGAACTCTCGTGATCAACGGTGAGATCCCGTATTACAAGGCGATCACACAGGGACTCGACTGCCGCGTTGTGACCTTCGGGCGCGACAAATCGAACGACTACTATGCCGATGATCTGAATTTCAACGACGCCGAGGGCGGCGCTTCCTATACACTGCACCACGAAGGGATGGATCCGGTCCGCGTCAAGATCGCGGTTACCGGCGAACACAATGTCATGAACTCCCTCGCCGCGATCGCGACGGCGCTGGAGCTCGGACTCCCGGCAGGGGCTGCGCTTGACGGTCTTGCTTCATTTAACGGAACGACCAGACGATTTGAGCATAAAGGTGATGTGAACGGGATCATGATCATCGATGACTATGCGCATCATCCGACGGAGATCAGCGCCTCGCTCGCAGCGGCGCGCTATGTCGACTGCGGCGACGTCTGGTGCGTGTTCCAGCCGCATACTTACACGCGGACAAAAGCCCTGTTTAACGAGTTTGTCGAAGTCCTCTCGGCAGCCGATCACGTGATCCTTCCCGACATTTACGCGGCCCGCGAGACCGATACGCTTGGTGTCTCATCGAAGCTTCTCGCCGATGCTTTGAAAGCAAAAGGAGTCGACGCGTATTACTTCGACAGTTTCGAAAAAATCGAAAACTTTGTGCTCGAAAATTGTCGAAAAAACGATATGTTGATAACTATGGGAGCCGGCAATGTTGTAAAAATCGCCGATGATTTACTTAGGGCCTAGTTATCCACATTTTCAACAATTTGTTATACACAAAAAAGGTACTTTTATCGGTTAAAATCCCCTTGGTAAAGGCCCGCTGCGGTGTTATAATCTGTACTGCAACGGAGGAAGAAAGTACCATGACGCATCTGAAAATCCGAAATCATTGTCAGGGGGGAATCACCCTTATCGACAACGGATTCATCGATCATTATATGATAGAGGCCAACGGAGAGTATGTGAAAGCATACCTTCTGTTGCTGCGTTTTGGTGTCGGTCAGACAGACCTGACGATCGCTGCGATCGCGGACTGTCTGGAGTGCACCGAACGCGA
>CACYEU010000261.1 GCA_902773445.1 uncultured Lachnospiraceae bacterium
ATCTATTATTTCATTCAGTTCCTGACCGGACATACGAAAGAGCTTGGATTTGTTCCGATGATCACCAACCCAAGCATCAATGTGATCTACCTTGCGATCACGGTCGTCGCCGGATATTTTGTCCTGTGCTTCAATCTGCAGGGGGGTCTTGAGCGTGTGACAAAGATCCTGATGACGGGACTGCTGATCCTGATGCTGATCCTTGCAGTACGCAGCTGCCTGCTCCCCGGAGCGGGAAAAGGTCTGGCATTTTACCTGGTTCCCGATTTCCATAAAATAACGAAGCAGGTCGTTGTCGCCGCGATGAATCAGGCGTTCTTCACACTCTCGATCGGTATCGGCGCGATGGCGATCTTCGGAAGTTATATCGACAAAGACCGCAGTCTTCTGGGCGAGTCAGTCAATGTCATCCTGCTTGACACTTTTGTCGCGGTCGTTGCCGGACTGATCATTTTCCCGGCGTGCTTCACATACAAGGTCGAAGTGACCTCGGGCCCGTCGCTGCTTTTCGAAACGATGGCGACTGTCTTTAACAACATGAAAGGCGGCCGTGTCTGGGGAACATTGTTCTTTATGTTCATGGTGTTCGCGGCATTTTCAACAGTGCTGGCTGTCTTTGAAAATATACTGGCCTGCATCCGCGAACTGACCGGCTGGGGACGTGTCAAGGGCTGTATCGTCTGCGGTATCGGGATTTTCCTGCTGGCATTAACGACAGCGCTCGGCTACAGCAAGCTGCATTTCCAGCCGTTTGCAAAAGGCACGGCATGGCTTGATTTCTGGGATTTCATCGTCAGTACGAACCTGCTCCCGATCGGAGCGATCGTCTTCTCGGTCTTCTGCTGTATCCCGGGTATCGGCTGGGGATGGAAGAAATTCATGGCTGAAGCCAATGAGGGACAGGGCCTGAAGATCAAAAACTGGATGCTGCCGGTCTTTGCGGTCATCGTACCGGTTGCGGTTCTGGTGCTTTATATCATTGGTCTCACGTCATTCAAGTGGAGATAGACTACGGCAGCCGGTCGTAGAACGCGCGGAAATGGACCGGATCACCTGAGATATGGAACGAGAAATACGGATTTTCACCGCACCATTCGTCAGTCGATCCGATGTCGGCTTCTGAGATCCGCCTGATCCCGAGCCGTCGCGCGAGCGATTGGAAATAAGTCAGCTGGTAATTGGATTTTGCGCAGTTCGGATATTTGAGCAGATAGCTTCGATATGACGGACTCTGCGCATGAAAATACAGATAGGTTCCGATCAGAGCCGCTTCCGGCTTCAGATACGGACGGAGCGCGCTGATCAGATCCTGATCTTTATTGTAATTCGCATGTTCATTGAGAGAGCAGGTGTCGATGTAAATGTCGACACTTGCTTTTTTGATCGGATAATCGCAGGTCTTGTCGACCAGATAAAGAAAATTAAGTCCCGGATTCTGCTGCTCGATCATATTTTTGAAACGGCGGACGATCTCCGGATGAGGGTCCGTCATAATATAGCAGGCATCGCGGTCAAGTTCATCGAGCCGGGAAAACAGAAATGAGAAACAGTTGACATGGCTCTCAAGAACGACCATACCGGGCTTTAATATGCTGCCGAGCCATTCATTCATCCGGTTAAATGAATGCTGGTACAGAGAAAACCAGGCAAGGGGAAGCTTCTTATATAAATTGCGTTTGAGATCGGGGTTGTCATTCGGAGCAAGTTTGCCGCCGTGTGCGAAGACGATACCGTCCACGATGTCTGCACTGTATCCGCAGGGGCAGGACGCCTGTCCCCGGAAAACTTCTCCGTCTTTGATATCGGCACCGGCAAGTTCGAGCGGTGTACCGCAGTGAGGACAGCAGAGCAGCGGCAGCATGGCCAGAGGAAGGCCGCGCTTTTTCGGTGATTCAACGACCTGCTTCTTGCGAATCTTAAGCGAGTGAATGAATTCCTTAAGATCCCCATGAGTCCGGCGGATCCGGTCGAGTTCTTCCTTCAGCTCGCCTTCCTTTGTCTCGAGCATCGCGATGAAATCGGTCAGATCGTCCTGCGCGGTCAGGTTGGACAAATGGATCACCGACAGCGCAGAGCGGATCTCGTCGATCGAAAAGCCGTATTCCTTCAATTGAATAATAATATTCATGTCGGTCTCGCAGCGCCTGTCAAAGCGATATTGCTTGTGATAGACCTGAGGAACCAGAAGCCCGCATTTGATATAATAACGGACTGTGCTGACTTCGACTCCGTATGTTCTTGCGATTTCTCCGATTTTCATAGCAATGCCCTCTAATATATTTTTAATAACTTGACTTTACATCGAAACCGATCAAACGTCAAATGCCCGGATAACATAAAGCTGACTTTATATTTTTGACAGGCGTGGCTTTAAGATTCTTTTAGTGTTAGTGAAAAAATATTGAAAAAAATTAAAAAAAAATAAACACAATGACATAGTTTTATTGTATAATAGCTCTGTAGCAAACCACATGTAACTTTTGCAAAAGGAAAAATGGAGGTGGAAAGTAGTATGTTTGGTTTATTAGCAGCTAAGCCGCTGGTCGAACACGCTGGCTTCCTTCTGGTCATCATGATCGCCTACCTCTGCCTGATGCTCTTCCTGGGTTATGTAGCAGGACTTAAGACATCTGACAGCTCAGACGATTATATGGCAGCTGAAGGAAAGATGCCGTTCTGGCTGGTGACAGCAACTATTCTGGCAACTTTCATCTGTGGTGCAACGATCATGGGTGGCGGCGGTGTCGCTTACAGCGATGGTCTTCCCGCAACAATCGCTGACCCGTTCGCAGCCTGCCTGTGCCTGATCGCCGGTGGTTTTATCTTCCAGGGTCAGATCCGTCGTACAGGTGCCGTATCTCCGGCAGCTGTTTATCAGAATCGCTACGGCGTTCTCGGCGGCGCAATCGCAGGTGTCTGCACGATCATGCCGATGCTTTTCTTCGCAGGCGCACAGGTTGCCGCTACAGGTAAATTGTTCCAGATCGTTCTCGGATGGCCGTTCAAGACAGTCGCAATTCTGTCAGGTCTGTTCGTTATCGTTTATACGGCGTTCGGTGGAATCACAGCCGTTGTCTGGACAGACTTTGCACAGGTCGCCATTCTGATCATCGGCGTCATCGTTATCTTCCCGGCAGCCCTCGGCCATGTCAATGACCTTGGCGGACCGCAGGCCGCGAAAGACCTTCTCGGTGCAGACTGGTTCTCACTGGGATACGGTGCAGCCCTCAGAACAGACAACCTTGACACGTCAGTCCATGGCGTAGAAGCAATCATTTCTTATCTCGCTCTGTGGATCGGATGTGCTGCAGGCGCTATGCCCGGTAGTGACATCATGCAGAGAGCTCTTGTTGCTAAGAGCCCGGGAGTTGCTAAGGCAGCAGCCGTTACCGCTGGTATCCTGATGACGATCCTTGGCTTCTTCGTAGTTTACTCAGGAGCATGGGCACGTTTCTTCGTAGAGAGCGGCCACAACATGTTCACAGCAGCTGAGATGGAAAGACTGGCAGAAGACAGCGAGCTCGTTATGCCGTTGATCTCAACTCACCTGCTTCCGCAGTGGTTCACAGCCATCTTCTATGTCGGCCTGCTCGGTGCTATCATGTCCTCAGCTGATACGGCTCTGTTCGCTCCGGCGACGATCATCGCCAACGACATTGTCCGTCCGCTGTATCACAGAAAGCACGGCGAAGGCATGAAGGACAAGAGCCTGACAACACTCGTTCGTTGCTCAGTCGTTCTTCTTGGTATCATCGCAACTCTGTTCGGTACATTTACGCAGTCCGTTTACACGCTCGAAGTTATCGGATTCACAGTACAGATCGTTCTGTTCTTCCCGCTTCTTCTTGCGCTGTATTGGAAGGGTGCGAACCGTACCGGTGCTATCGTTGGTATGCTTGCAGGTATCATCTTCTGCATCGTCATGATGGTTGCACAGGGAACAGTCGACCCGAGTCCGTACTGGGCTATCTGCTTCGGTCCGGCATTCATCTGCGGAATCCTTCAGGTAGTTGTATCACTTGCAACAGCTAAGAGTGATCCGCCGGTACCGCTGATGGCACGTGACGGTTCCGTCCTTAAGTGGCCGGAGCTCGGCGAGAACAAGTTCTACGTAGAGTAATCTATGCATGAACTGAGCTAAGGCTCACATAATGGTTTGCATGAGCTGCCGCACCGTTTGGTGCGGCGGCTCTTTTTTTGTGTGATGGCAGAATGTACAAGCAAAAATTCCGGCCCGCAGCGACGTCTTCGCTCTGCACCTGAACCCGTCGCCGGACCGTCAGTGCTGCGCCGCCTATCAGTCGCCGGTTCCGGAAACTCGCGCACTTTGCCTATTTGCCAGGCTGGCGGGGCACAAAGTGCGCTCAGACAGTCCTCCGCCGGCTCCGCTATGCTCGCAATGGTTCGATCCGGCTCCTGATGTTCAGGTGCAGAGCGAAGCCCCGCTTCGGGCCGTTACCTGCATGTGAATATGCTATCCGCAGATCGCACAAAACAGAGATCGATCAATAGGCGCGGACGGCAGACTGATCGATTTAGCGTATTGGCAGTGAATACGG
>CACYEU010000262.1 GCA_902773445.1 uncultured Lachnospiraceae bacterium
CCGTTGTGCATCCAGTAGCGCGCGAAGATCTGTCCGTTTGCCGCTTCGCTCTGCGCGATCTCATTCTCATGGTGCGGAAAGATCAGATCTTCTCCGCCGGCATGAATATCGATCGAATCGCCGAGGTATTTCTTGGCCATCGCCGAGCATTCGGTATGCCAGCCCGGGCGTCCCTCTCCCCACGGTGACTTCCAGAACGGTTCGCCCTCTTTCTTCGGTTTCCACAGCACGAAATCGAGCGGATCTTCTTTCTCGTCTTCGCCGGTCACTTTCAGCTCCCGGTTGCCGGCCCTGAGATCGTCGAGGTTCTTGTGGGAGAGTTTTCCGTAAGGCGCGAATTTGCGCGTCGCGAAATAAACTGTCCCGTTCTTCTCATAGGCATAACCTTTGTCGATCAGCGCCCCGATCAGCTCGATCATCTCCGGGATCTCCTGTGTCGCGAGCGGATGTACGGTCGCCTCCATCACATGAAGCGCGTCCATATCCTTCTTGCATTCAACAATGAATTTACCGGCCAGTTCTTCTGAACTGATACCCTGTACGCCTGCCTCTTTGATGATCTTGTCATCGACATCGGTAAAATTCGAGACATAGCTTACATCCATTCCTTTGTAGAGGAAATAGCGCCGCACTGTATCAAAAACGATCATCGGCCGTGCGTTTCCGATATGAATATAGTTGTAGACAGTCGGACCGCAGACATACATGCGGACCTTGCCGGGTACGAGGGGTTCAAATGTCTCCTTCTTCTTTGACATCGTGTTGTAAATCAGCACGGATATTGTCTCCTTTCTGATCTGTAAGTCTTTTGACCTGACCGTAAAGACTGTCATATTTGGCCTGCAGTTCCCTGATATCCTCGAGCATCGGGTCAGGCAGATGGTTCGTATCCATTTCCTGCCAGTTGACGCGTACGTTGTTCAGCCGGACGACACGTCCGGGGACTCCGACGACAGTGCTGTTTGACGGCACTTCGTCGATCACGACGGATCCGGCTCCGATCTTGACATTGTCGCCGACTGTCAGTGATCCGAGCACCTGAGCTCCGGCGCAGACCATGACATTGTTGCCGATCGTCGGATGGCGTTTGCCGTGTTCCTTGCCGGTACCGCCGAGTGTCACGCCCTGGAACAGCGTGACATTGTCGCCGATGATCGTGGTCTCACCGATCACAAGGCCGGTGCCGTGGTCGATAAACAGTCTCTTGCCGATCGTCGCGCCGGGATGGATATCGATGCCGGTCCGCTTCAGACATTTCTCGGAAATATAGCGCGCGAGGAAAAAATGCCCCGCCTTGTAGAGCTTGTGTGCCAGCCGGTAATATGTGATCGCTCTCACGCCGGGATAAAGAAATACTTCCCAGAATGAGTGGATCGCCGGATCGCGTTCATAGACGACGTCATATTGTTCTTTAAAATATGATATTAAACCCAATTTTCCACCTACACGATTTCGTTCAGATACATATTCTTAAGCGGCACCCCGAGATTCTCACGGCACAGCACGCGTGTCATGATCTTGGTCTCTTTGGTCTTTCTGAGCGCCGAGAACACTTTTTGTTCATGCTTCTTTTCAACAAGCGGCTCACGGATCGACAGTCCGTCCTCGCGGTCATACAGATATGAGCCGATCATCTTACCGTCATACCAGACCGTCATGATGCCGCCCTTCTCCGCCTTCTGCTCGTGGAGCAGCGTCTCATAGTAATAGGCGTTTCTGACTGCGTAAATGTCGTAGCGCCGCGACAGCAACGACTGTGATTTCTTCGCGATATCGGCACAGTCAAGTTCGATCGCCTTCTCGAAACGGTAACCGAGATCCTCGAGCTCACGCTGCCAGAGGACCGGATGCTCAAGTCTGTAATACGGCTGCCGGTATGCGGTCACAAAGTCGAAGCGCTCATAGAGTTCCTCGGTGATCGGCATCAGGAAAGTGAACGCTTCGCCGCGGTCGTACATCACATCGAGCACATGATTCATCAGCTCGCCCATCAGACCGCGCGAACGATATTTCTTTGCCGTGCAGACCGCAACCATATAATGGAGCGTCTGGACCTGATCTCCGACCTGCATCCGATACGGATTCAGATGAATCATCGAAAGGATCCTGTCCCCTTCCCGGGCCACGTAGATCTCATTGTCAGTCGCCTTGTACGAATAATAATAGTCGACAAAGCGTTTCGAATCCTCCGGAAAACACTCCTCGTAGAGCGGTCTGGTCTTTTCGTGGTCTTTCCTGTCCAGTTTTTCGATCAGCATTCTTTCTTCCTGTCTGCTACCTGAGCTACGGCGTCGGCCTTCATTCCAAGTCCTTCGCCAACAAAGCCGAGCCCTTCGTGTGTTGTTGCTTTTACAGATACACGCGACACATCGATCTGAAGTGCCTGCGCGATATTCTCTCTCATCTGTTGTCTGTACGGTCCGATCTTCGGTGCCTCAGCCGCGAGCGTCACATCGACGTTGACCGGTTCGAATCCCGCATTGATCAGGATGCTGCGCGTCGCACGCAGAAGCTCAATGCTTGACGCTCCTTCGTAGCGGGGATCGGTGTCGGGAAAATGCTCGCCGATATCACCGAGCGCAGCCGCCCCTAGCAGCGCATCCATCACCGCGTGGACCAGCACGTCCGCATCCGAATGCCCGAGAAGGCCGCGTTCGCAGGGGATCTTCACTCCGCCGAGAATCAGATCTCTGCCTTCGACAAGCCGATGAACATCGGTGCCGAATCCGATGAACATACAAGCTCTGTCACTCATTGCTGTCATCCTCATTGCCGTCAGGCTCCGCTTCCGGGACGTCCGGCTCCGTCTCTTCGTCTGATTGACCGGCCATGCGCCGCAGCGTGATCACATTTCGCACATAGTGTACGGCCGACACAATGCCGAATGCGATGAAGACGATCGCCGCGACAAGATAGATCTTATTCTTCGACGGGTCATAATCGCGCAGCAGCTTATACCCGATATAGGCCAGGTAACCGCTGACGATGATCATGATCACTTTTCTGACTTCTTCCTTCGACATTGCCGAACCTCCACGTAATATAATATTTTAGCATAAAAGCGCAAGATTATCCACGCACTTTATTAAAATCAAGATTAGTTGTTGACAGAACGAATCTGCCCAATGTATAATATTCGTTGGCTGTTCAAGGGCCTGTTACGGCGGGATAGCTCAGCTGGCTAGAGCACACGGTTCATACCCGTGGCGTCAAGAGTTCGAATCTCTTTCCCGCTACTTAAAAAGGGTTGTCACATTGATGTGGCAACCCTTTTGCTGTATCTGTTTCAGGTCTTATTCACCCATCATCAATACGGCTCTGACCGGAGAACCGTCCATATCTTCCATTTTGAGCGGCAATGCGATCAGAAAATACTTTCCGTCTTCAATTTGATCGAGCACCAGATCCTCGAGGATCACGATGTCATGACTCAGAAGTTCCCTGTGTACCGGCACTTCCACTTCAGAAGAAGCGATCGACAGACCGTCGAATCCCACAAGCTTGACATCGAACATCGTCAGAACACGGGCCGCGGCCTCGGTCAGCAGTGTATTCCCGCGAAACAGGATACGGCTCGGACGCTGATACTCGTTGAGAAGATTCTGCATCGTGCCCGCCGTGATCTCGCCGTGCCAGCTGATCACAACGCACGAGCCCATACATCGGCCGAGGTCGATCTGAGCGCAGTCCCGCCCTCCCCGGACAAAATGACTCGGGGCGTCGATATGTGTACTCGTATGTGAGCCGATCGATATTCTTGAGAGCTGATAGTCATCTCCGGCTTTCAGCGATTTCAGCGTCGTCACGCGGGGAATCGGATCCCCCGGATAGATGTCTGCTGAAAACATCTCTCTTGTGATGTCAAATACGATCATGTTCTGTTCCCGGTATCATTCTAAGAAAAAATCCCCGGAAAAACTCCGGGGATTCCAGTTAACGTTTCAGGCAGTTATCACAAGGATCAAATAATGATCAGAAATCGTCATCATCGTCGAAGAACTCATCTTCGAACTCATCCTCGAAATAATCTTCTTCAAACTTGTCCCGGCTGACCAGTTTGACAATAACGATAACGGCAGTTACAAGCAGGATCACTGCCGAACATATGATCAGGATCTTCTTCAGAAAATCCTCATCTTCTTTTTTAGAAAGCATATCATACAAACGACTTGCCATAACGGCGTCTTTTACCTTATCGCTCATCTTGACACTCCCTTTCTGAATGACCACAATCAATTCTTAAAATATTATAACATCTCCGTAACGAAATTGCCAATAGATTTTTATTGTTCTCTCGCGACAGCGTCTTCGACTTCGTGCTTGATTCTGCGCACATCTGAATGGACTTGTCTTGCAAGCCACAGATCGGTCAGACCGTCGGCGATCATAAAGATACCCGTGATAATAAAAATGGCATCTGCGATCTTGCCTGGTTTTGTAATGACAAGCACCGCAAAGACGATCGTCAGGATCGACATGATCATCGCGACCCACCAGTACGGGAAGCGGTTCATCGCAAGTGACAGTGTCTGGCAGAAGTTCAGAATACCGCTCAGCGCAATAAAGACACCTGCAACAATGATCACGAATTCAACGAACATCTCGGGCTTGATCAGCATCAGCACGCCGAGCACGACGGCGATCACACCGACAACCAGGATACCCGGAAAAATACCGGCCACTCTCTTCGTGAAAAACAGAACGCCCATCGCGATTCCGCACAGTGCCAGCAGCGCGCCGAGAATCTTGATCAGCAGCTGTCTCGAATCAGCCGGCCATACAGCAAATACCAGTCCGAGAACGATCAGCGAGATCGCATAGATAATATTTCCTCTGTAAATACTCTTTAAAAATGCAGTCATAGCTCTCCCTCCTTATATGTACAAAAGTATAGTCTTTTTACATTATTATTTCAACATTGAAATCACAACCGGTTTGTAGTATTTTTAATGTAGAAAAATAGGCAAAGGAGAATGACCTATGCATTTACAGGAATCAGGTGAAATGTATCTTGAGACGATCTATGTTCTTTCGCAGAATCATGAGGTCGTCCGTTCGCTCGATGTCGCTAACCATATGGGTTTTTCGAAGCCGAGCGTCAGCCGCGCAGTCGGTATATTAAAGGACGGAGGCTATCTCAGGACAAATGAAAAAGGCCATCTGCTGCTGACCGATTCCGGCCTTGAAATTGCCTCTAAGATCTATGAGCGCCACACGGTCCTGGCAGATCTTCTCAAAGGACTCGGTGTGAGCGAACAGACTGCGATCGACGACGCGTGCCGTGTCGAACACTATATCAGCGACGAGTCATTTAATGCGATCAAGAAACATATAGCAGAAAGACACTCTCAGCAATAATCTATGCATCTTTTAAGCGATCTCAAAAAGGGTCAGCGCGCGACTGTCACGCATGTCGGCGGAGAAGGCGCTCTGCGTCAGCATTTTCTCGATATGGGAATCATTCCGGGGGTCTCGATCAGAGTTGAAAAATACGCTCCGATGGGGGATCCGGTCGAAGTGCGTATTCATCAGTTTGAACTGACTCTTCGTCTGTCGGAAGCCTCCAAGATCACTGTCGAGAATATCACGGATGCAGACGCGGACCCGGATACCGGCAAATTGACTGCCGAAGCGCTGACGCAGCGCCAGCGCGAGGACTATCTCCGCAGAAAGACATTCCTGCACCCCGGTCTCGGCGAGGAAGGCAAGTATCACGACAAGGAAAACGAAGATCCTCTTCCCGACGGAACTAAGCTGACATTTGCGCTGGCCGGAAACCAGAACAGCGGAAAGACAACGCTGTTCAATGCGCTGACCGGATCAAATCAGCATGTCGGCAACTTTCCGGGCGTGACTGTCGACCAGAAGATCGGACAGATCATCGGCCATCCGGATACGCAGATCGTCGATCTGCC
>CACYEU010000263.1 GCA_902773445.1 uncultured Lachnospiraceae bacterium
ATATCCGCGTTCCGATTACGGACAGCGTCCTGCGCCTGCCCCCAAAAAGAACAATCGGAAATTGCTTTTGATCCCGCTGATCGTACTGCTTTTGGCGGCAATTGTCGTCGGAACGGTTTTCTTTTTGACCCGCAAAGGACCGGATGATGGAAACGGAGACGGCGGAAAGAAAAAGCCGCCGATCGACATCGGCGATAAGGATTTGACGTTCGACGATTATGAAGATAAGCTCAGCGATCTCGAATCCGCCCCGATCAAACTGGTCTCGACTGATGTGTCGGACTATCCGACCGTCAAACTCTATGTCAGCTGCAGCGAGGACGGAGAGACCCAGCTGACGCTCTCTTCGCCGACCGCCAGAGTCAAGGAAACGATCTCGGGCGGCAAGGAGATCGAGCGTACGATCAAACAAGTTGAACAGATCAAGGGCAATCAGGGCATCGGGATCGACCTGCTGACTGACAAATCGGGCAGTATGGAGTCCGATCTTCCGACGATGCAGAATGTTATGACCGAGTTTGTCGACAATCTCGATTATGATGCGGGCGATAAGGCTGAGGTCATTTCATTTGACTCCTATGTCATGTATATGTGTGATTTCACAAACGACCGCTCGCGCCTTAAAAACGGTATTTCCAATATGACGGCCTACGGCGAGACAGCGCTCTACGATGCGCTGGTCACCGGTATTACCAATGCCGGATCGCGCACCGGCGCGAACTGTGTCGTCGCGTTCACCGACGGCGAGGACAACAGCAGCACACACAGCTACGATGAGGCATTGAGGCTTGCTCTCGACAAGGAGGTTCCGGTTTACATCATCGGAACCGGCTATGCCGAAGACATGCTGAAGAGTCTTGCGGAGCAGACAGGCGGCTGGTACTGGAGCGTCGACGATATCTATGATGTCGGAGATATTTACAAAAAGATCTACGAGAATCAGAGAGATATGTACTGTATCGAGTACGAGTCGGATTCGAAAGCGGACGCTTATGTGGAACGCCTGGTCAAATGCATCATGCTGGACGATACTTACGGATGCCGCCTCGAGGAGAGCTTCACGCCCGCGAAGCGTCAGGAAGCGCAGAAGCACAGTTCCCGCTACGAAGTGATCCGCGAGGATGTCACCTGGACGCAGGCCAATGACAAGGCACATGCAAAAGGCGGTCATCTGGTCACGATCGGCGATGCGAACGAAGAGAGCCAGATGGAGAAACTCGCGGCCGGCGCCGGCATCAAATACGTCTGGATCGGCGGCTACACATCGGTCCGCGACAATGCTGCGTTCGGACATTGGACGACCGGCGAGCAGTTTAATTACACGAACTGGTATCCGGGCGAACCATCGCGCAACGATAAGGACGGAACAGCCGAATTCTATCTGATGCTGTGGAATGTCAACGGAAAATGGTCCTGGAATGACCAGCGCGATGACGTCTGCAACAGCGGGCTTGACTATTTCAGAGGAAATGTCGGTTATATCATCGAGTACGAACAATAAATTATCTCATTATATATAAAAGGAGGAATTGAGAATGTGGAGTATAGGTCAAATGAAGGAAAGGGGCCGACTGGCTTTTAAGGCGAACTACTGGCCGTGCGTGCTGGTCGCCTTTGTGATGTCTTTGCTGACCGGGGTCAGCTCAGGCATATCCGGATTTCACGGAAAAAACTCGGCCGACGAGTATGCGCAGCAGGCGACAGACACTTTTAACGGTCTTCCGGTGCAGGGAAAGGAAGTCATTGTGACGGCCGTTATCAGTATCGTTGCGATCGTCAGCCTGATCTCGATCCTGCTGAGCATTTTTGTGTTCAGCCCCCTCGAGGTCGGCGGAAGCCATTTCTTTAAGAAGAATCTTGTCGATCCCAATACGGAGTTCAGCGAGATCGGAAAAGGATTTAACAACTACGGAGCAACGGTCGGAAAAATGCTGCTGATGAACATTTATCTGTTCCTGTGGTTCCTGCTGTTCATCATACCGGGTATTGTTAAGTCATATTCCTATCGGATGGTGCCTTATCTGATCAAGGACCACCCCGAACTGTCGGCGTCTGAAGTGATCACGATGTCACGCCAGATGATGAACGGAAACAAATGGCGGGCATTCCTTCTCGACCTGTCATTTATCGGATGGATCCTTCTCAGCGTATTCACACTGGGTCTTCTGAATATCTTCTGGACCTTCCCGTATATGTACAGTACCAGCGCTGCTCTCTACAGGGAACTGAAGGGGATCTGAGGCCTGACCGGCCATATGAACACACGTGCCGGAAAATGTCTGACATTCAGGCATTTTCCGGCACTTATTTTTCGCGAAACCGCTTGACACTGCGCGCTGTCATATGATACATTGAAAGTCCGAAAAGACCTAGGTCTTTTTTTTGTGCGCTTACAGCGTCGGAAAGCTCGAGCTCACGGAATGCATGCATTCCAGGGAGCGAGGGGTTTTTGGCGCGCCTCTTCATGAGCAAGAAGTGGGGCGAAGCAATCCGTAAGCGTGTAACATAGAATCCAATAAGAAAGGTGAAGAACATGCGCACACGAATCACATTGGAATGCACAGAGTGCAAGCACAGAAACTACAATACTACAAAGGATAAGAAAGAGCATCCGGAGCGTATGGAGACGAAGAAATACTGCCGTTTCTGTCAGAAGCACACGATCCACAAGGAAACAAAGTAATGGCAGCGAAAAAAGAGAACAAACAGAGCTTTTTCAAAGGCGTAAAAAGCGAGTTCAAAAAGATCGTATGGCCGAAGCGTGATCAGCTGATCAAAGAGACGATCGCTGTGTCTCTTGTGACGCTGTTTCTCGGGGCGATCATCAAGGTCGTCGATATGATCATGCAGACAGGCATCGCGATTCTGATCAAGTAACCGGAGGAGGAGAGTATGGCTGAAGCAAAATGGTATGTCGTCCACACTTATTCCGGTTATGAGAATAAAGTAAAGGCGAATCTCGAAAAGACGATCGCTAACCGGCATCTGGAAGATGAGATCCTGGAGATCAGGATCCCGATGCAGGATGTGGCGGAGTACAAGAACGGTACGCGCAAACTCGTCCAGAAGAAGATGTTCCCCGGCTATGTCATGGTTCACATGGTCAAAAATGATGAGACATGGTATATCGTGCGCAACACGCGCGGGGTGACAGGATTCGTAGGACCTGAGGGCAAAGCCGTTCCGCTGACTGAAGACGAGATGCGTCCGTACGGTGTCAGGCCCGAACACATCGAGACCGACTACAAAGTCGGTGATTCGATCATGGTCGTCGAGGGTGCCTGGGAAGGCAATTCGGGTATCGTTCAGGCGGTCAACCCGAACAAAGAGACGGTCACGATCAACTTTGAGCTGTTCGGCCGCGAGACACCGGTCGAGATCTCTTTCCTGGAGATCAAGAAACTGTAAACTGTGGGAGGGTTATCCCGACAGCACCACAAGGAGGAAATGAGTTATGGCAAAGAAAGTACAAGGTTACATCAAGTTGCAGATCGAAGCCGGCAAAGCAACACCGGCACCGCCGGTAGGCCCGGCACTCGGTCAGTACGGCGTCAACATTGCTGATTTCACAAAGCAGTTCAACGCCAGAACAGCCGATCAGGGAGATTTGATCATCCCGGTCGTGATTACTGTCTATGCTGACCGCAGCTTTTCATTTATCACAAAGACACCTCCGGCAGCAGTCCTGATCAAGCGCGCCTGCAAGATCCAGTCAGGATCAGGCGAGCCGAACCGGACCAAAGTCGCCACGATCACACGTGCACAGCTCGAAGAGATCGCCAAGACCAAAGAGCCCGATCTTAACGCAGCTGATCTTGATGCAGCGGTCAGCATGATCGCGGGCACAGCACGCAGCATGGGAGTAACTGTCGAAGAGTAAAGTGGGAGGAAATACCGTTAGAACCACATGGAGGTAAGTCACTATGAAACATGGTAAGAGATATGCGGAAAGCGCAAAAGCAATCGATCGCAATAATTTATATGAAGTAGAAGAGGCTATCGACCTCGTCAAAGAGAACGCGACAGCTAAGTTTGATGAGACAGTGGAAGTCCATGTCCGCACAGGCTGCGACGGCCGTCATGCCGATCAGCAGATCCGCGGCGCCGTTGTTCTTCCGCACGGAACAGGCAAGAACGTCCGCATCCTTGTCTTCGCAAAAGACGCAAAGGCTGACGAAGCAAAGGAAGCCGGCGCTGATTTTGTCGGCGCTGACGAGCTGGTACCGAAGATCCAGAAAGAAGGATGGCTTGACTTTGACGCTGTTATCGCGACACCGGACATGATGAGCATCGTCGGACGTCTCGGCCGTATCCTCGGACCGAAAGGCCTGATGCCGAACCCGAAGGCCGGCACCGTCACAATGGATGTCGCCAATGCGGTCAAGGAAGTTAAAGCCGGTAAGATCGAGTACCGTCTCGACAAGACCAACATCGTACACGTACCGGTCGGCAAGGCTTCATTTACCAAAGAGCAGCTGTCTGAGAACCTGAACGCACTGTTCGAAGCACTGATCAAGGCGAGACCGGCAGCGGTCAAGGGCCAGTACCTGAGAAGCGTTACGCTTTCATCGACAATGGGCCCGGGCGTCAAGATCAATCCGCTCAAGCTCACGCAGCAGGCATAAATGCTGCTGGCGGCGCTTGACAGCCGCCACCCAAAA
Organism: uncultured Lachnospiraceae bacterium; assembly: GCA_902773445.1. Taxonomy (GTDB): domain Bacteria; phylum Bacillota; class Clostridia; order Lachnospirales; family Lachnospiraceae; genus RUG842. The sequence goes on from CACYEU010000263.1 coordinate 4,662, forward strand.
TGTTAATATCTCTGTTGCAATTAACTGCCGAAGACAGCCGGTGTCCGAAAGGACGTAAGACTTGGAGACAAGCGCCCGCCGAGGAAGTGATTCGATCAACGACGAATTGATTTCACCTCATTGTGTCTTTGGGCGCAATGAGGTTTTTTCGCATTTAATTGCGCGGAAAAATAATAAAGGAGGAAATGAAATGGCACAAGTTGAATTAAAGCAGCCGATCGTCGAAGCGATCAGCGCGGACGTCAAAGACGCTAAGTCTGTCGTTCTCGTCGATTATCGCGGACTGACGGTTGCCCAGGACACTCAGCTGCGCAGAGAGCTTCGTGAAGCCGGCATCACCTACAAAGTTTACAAGAACACGATGATGCGCCGTGCATTTGAGGGTACTGACTTTGCTGCCCTGGATCCGTATCTTGAAGGACCGAGCGCGATCGCAGTTTCTTATGATGATGTCACTGCTCCGGCACGTATCCTTGCAAAGTTCGGCAAGACAGCACAGGACCTCGAATTCAAGGCCGGCATCGTTGAAGGTGAGCTTTATGACGTCGACGGACTGACAGAACTCGCACAGATTCCGGGCAGAGAGGAACTCCTTGCAAGACTGTTCGGCAGCATGCAGTCACCGATCGCGAACTTCGCACGCGTGATCAAGCAGATCGCCGAAAAGGATGGCGAGGCAGCTCCGGCAGAAGCACCGGCTGAGGAAGCAAAGGCAGAAGAGTAAAGACGATTATTATCAATGGAGGATATTACAATGGCTAAAATGACTACTGAAGAATTTATCGCTGCGATCAAGGAACTGTCAGTTCTTGAACTGAACGATCTTGTCAAGGCTTGTGAGGAAGAGTTTGGCGTATCAGCGGCAGCTGGTGTTGTTGTTGCAGCAGCAGGCGATGCAGGCGCAGCTGAGGAAGAAAAGGATGAATTTGATGTCGAGCTTTCGGCAATCGGTGATTCCAAGGTTAAGGTTATCAAGATCGTCCGCGAAGTTACCGGTCTCGGACTTAAGGAAGCGAAGGATCTCGTTGACAGCGCTCCGAAAGTCATCAAGGAAGCCGTCTCTAAGGTTGAGGCTGAAGAGCTCAAGGCTAAGCTTGAAGAAGTCGGCGCACAGGTCACTCTCAAGTAAAACCATTTCAACACTTCTTATTATTGAAGACAATCAGGGTTGCCGCTCGGACGGCAGCCCTGTTTTGCGCGCGGCTTGACCGACGGCGCATATCTGATCTTAGCAATTTCTTGTAATTTTTCTGTAAAAATCTTAACAAATCCATTGACAGCATTTGATATTTGGGGTACTATGGAGTTTGCGCTATTATGGGGTGCGTGAACGCTTATCATAAGAAAATAATCTGACAAGGAGTGGAATGTCAATGGAGAAAAACAGAATTCGTCCGGTAAAATGTGGAACCCGAACCCGTATGACGTTTGCCCGTCAAAAAGAGATCCTTGAGATGCCAAATCTCATAGAAGTCCAGAAAAACTCCTATCAGTGGTTCTTGGATGACGGTCTGCGGGAAGTGTTCGACGACATTTCACCGATCTCTGATCACAGCGGCCATCTGAGCCTGTCTTTCGTTGATTATGAGCTCGCCAAAGATGATGTCAAATTCACAATTGAAGAGTGCAAGGAACGCGATGCGACTTATGCAGCGCCGATGAAGGTGCGCGTCAGACTTCATAATAAAGAGACTGACGAGATCAATGAGCATGAGATTTTTATGGGCGATCTTCCGATCATGACTGACAACGGTACATTTGTGATCAATGGTGCCGAGCGTGTTATCGTCAGCCAGCTGGTCCGCTCACCGGGTATCTACTACTCGATCGCGCTTGACAAGACCGGAAAGAAGATCTTCTCATGCCAGGTCATCCCGAACCGCGGTGCATGGCTTGAATATGAGAC
>CACYEU010000264.1 GCA_902773445.1 uncultured Lachnospiraceae bacterium
TGTTCTAAATTGTACGAAATATGGTACAATACTTACCGTGCAATTACAACTGTCATGAGGAGTTCATTATGCCGGTTCTGTTTTTTGTGTTGTGGGTCATTCTTAATGGACGTGTTACCCTGGAAATCGTTCTTTTCGGTATCGCTGTGACGGCGCTCATCTACATATTCCTGATTAAGGTTCTTGGATATTCAGTCTCTATGGATATCCGGATCGCCAAAAATATCCCTATAGGTGTAGTATATATTTTAAATTTAATTTGGGAAATTGTGAAAGCTTCGGTGACCGTGATCGGGGTCGCCCTTACGCCGGGTGCGCATCCGGATCCGGTCCTTGTGGAATTTCATTCCGGTCTGCCGGGCAATTTTCTGAATGTGCTTCTCGCCAATTCGATCACACTGACTCCGGGAACAATCACGGTCTTTCGGAAGGGCGATCATTTTGTGATCCATGCCCTGCGCCGCGAGTATGCGGAGGGACTCGGTGAATCCAGCTTTGTCAAATTGCTCAGGAGGTTCGTATGACAGTAGGTGAAGCGTATATCTGCCTGTATACAGGCGCTCTAGTTATTCTGGCAGTCCTAATCGGAATCATGCTTATACGATCGATCATGGGACCCGGCGTGACAGACAGAATTCTATCGATCAATATGATAGGGACCATGGTCATATCCGGTATTGCTGTTTTATACGCTTATCTAGGAGAGAGCTATCTGCTCGATGTAGCTCTCATTTACACTATGATCAGCTTTGTGACAGTTCTGGTCCTTGCAAGTGTGTATATTCCGGCTAAGCCGAAACGGAAAGAGTTTGCGCACGAGGACGATTCGACAACGAACACGGCTGTCGGAAGACATGGAAGAAAGAAAAAAGAAGGGGGAAAGCGCTTATGATGGAATGGATCCGATTTTGGATTACAGCGGTGCTCCTTGTGTGCGGCCTTGTGTCATTTGCCGCGGGCGTGATCGGAAACTGCCGTTTCGGTTATGTCATGAACCGCATGCACGCAGGCGGCGTCGGCGATACGCAGGGACTGCTGCTCATTGTCCTGTCCTTAGCGGTGAGTGCCGGAAGCATAATGGATGCTGCCAAGCTCTTCCTTCTCGTTGTCTTCATGTGGAACACGAGTCCGGTGTCTTCACACTTTTTGAGCCAAATAGAATATTACACGAACCCGAAGCTTTTCAATCACATGGAGCGCCTTTAAAGAGGAACTGATATGGATCTTTCTGAAATTTTCAAAATTGTACTGATTATTCTGCTCATCGGATGCGCGGTTGCTGTCAATCTGACCCCGAGCATTCTGCAGGCTGTGATCATTTTTATGTCCTACAGCTCAGTGATGTGCCTGCTCTGGATCCTAATGGAGTCTCCGGATCTGGCTATCACGGAGGCTGCGGTCGGAGCCGGTGTTTCCGGTCTCCTTTTTTTGCAGACGCTGAGAAAAATCCGTCGGGAAGATGAGAATGCCGAACCCGGGGATACGGATGGAAAGGGGGCCCACCGATGAAAAATGTATTTCAAAGGTGGCTGGATGGTGATATCGACCTTATGGAAGGCATCTCCGACGCAGTCCCTGAGCATGATTACACCAGAGCGGATATAAAGGAACGGGATAAAAAAATCGCCCGCGAGATCGACAGCCGTCGGGAGACTATTCTCATGATAGCCAGAGAGCGGAAGGGACTGAAAATAGTCTACGACGTGATCGCGGTCATCTGCTGTGTGCTGGTCATCCTCGTTTTTATGTACATTATTGCGCAGCTGCCGCTCTACGGCGTTGAGAATGTCCGCGCGACGACAGTTGCCCAGCGCTACATTGAGCAAGGCCTTCGTGAGACCGGAGCTATTAATATCGTCTCCGGTATGATCCTCGATTATCGTGCCTTCGACACACTGGGCGAGTCCCACGTGCTCTTCACGGCACTCATCTGTGTCATGATCCTTCTGCGTGTCGATACCAAGAATCAGAGGATGGGTTTCGAGGATTATTACGCTACGATGCGCGAGACATATTTCGCGAGTGAGAAGGATACAATTTTAAGGACGATCGGAATGTTCCTTGTCCCCTGCATCTTCATCTATGGTATATATGTGCTGCTCAACGGACAGAA
>CACYEU010000265.1 GCA_902773445.1 uncultured Lachnospiraceae bacterium
GACCCAGGTAAATGATGTCAGTGACAGGATTTCAAAGAACACGAAACTCGTCATCAGATCAGCTGAGAACATCACGCCTTCGGTCGCAAGAAATGTCGCGATCGTGAAAAACCAGTACCGCTTAAGATGCTCGCGCTCATGGTTGAAATACTCGAACGAGAACAGTGTTGTCAGCGCCCACATCCATAGTGCGATCAGGCCGTAGACAATACGGAAGCCGTCTGCAGTAAAATGCAGCCCTCCGATAAAGATCTGTTGTGAAAAGAATCCGGCCATATAATCTCCCTAAACCATTACATCCCCAGTGTGATTTTCGATATATAATCCAGGATCGGCCCCGGGAACAACCCGAAGAAGATCTGGCTCGCCGTAAAGACCGACAGGGGAACAAGCATTCTCCAGCCGCCTTCATCTGATTTTGCGATACCGGCGAACTGGTCAGTGCCCTTGAACGGGAAGTAAGCACGGACACTGACAGCTAGTCCGTAGACCGCACAGAGCATTGCTGCAATAATCAACGCGCCGAGTCCGATATAAGCAGGAACCGTCCGCTCTTCGGCACCGGCCAGCAGAAGCCGCCATTTGGAGACGAACCCGCACAAGAGAGGCACACCGAGAAGTGACAGAGCGCTGATCGTATAGAACGCAAATGTCCACGGCATATGCTTGGCAGCGCCGTTGACATCGGATAAATACTCTTTGCCGGTGTGATGCATAAATGAACCGATGCACAGGAACAACGTGATCTTGGTCACACTGTGGAAGACCAGATGGGCGGTACCGGCGGCCAGTCCCTGGGGACTGAGGAGCATCACGCCAAACAGCATATATGAAAGGTTGCTGACCGTCGAATAGGCGAGTCTGCGTTTGACATGGCGTTCGCGCAGCGCGATCACCGCAGCGTAGACCAGCGTGAACGAGGCAAACAGGATCGCGACGGTCTGTGCCCAGCTGCCGCGCAGATGAGCCGGACCGATCGCATAGTAGGTCAACCGGATCACGGCGAAGACACCGGTATTGACGACTGCGACTGCGTGGAGCAGGGCCGTGACCGGCGCCGGAGCGACAGATGCGGCGGGCAGCCATTTGTGCATCGGGAAGATCGCGGCTTTGACGCCGAGGCCGAAGAAACCGAGCAGGAAGATAAACCGGACCCAGCCTTCGACCTGAACGCCGCCCAGATCACCGCCGTAAATGAAATGACCTGTTCTGCCGTAGATCGTGACGACAATGACAGACGCGAGACCGAGCGTTGCGCCTCCGAACAGATAGGCCGCGTAAACGCGTGCCGCATGCATGCTTTCGTGATCCTGATAGTGCGCGACGAGCGGAAGTGTCGAGAAACTCAGCATTTCAAAGAAGATGAACATTGTGAGCAGATTGCCCGAAAAACAGACACCGAGCGTTGCCCCATAGGTCAGGATATAAAAACCGAGGAATGAAGGCTGCCTGGAGTCATGTTCCATATAGGAGAACGTATAGAGCAGTACGATCGGCCACATCAGAGAGACCATGCCGGCATAGAGCTTGCCGAGACGGTCGAGACCGATCTGGATCGTGAAGCGCGGTGTGAATTCGTAGAGGATCACATCGCTGCCCGTTACATGAAGCAGCAGGAACCACACCACGAGCGTCGTCACGATCGCAACACATTCGATATAAATGTGCAGCGAGTGAGAGCTGCGGAATCTGATGCGTAGAGACAGAAGTCCGCAGACGACCGGGATCAGGATTGCAATCAGCAGATACAATGAATTCATTACAGCATTACTCCTATACGATTCCGCTGAACAGTTTCATCAGCGAACTGCCGAACAGTCCGATGAACAGAGTGACAAGGCAGAGGCCGATCAGCGGGATCCACATCATCCGGGGCACCGCTTCGATGCTCTTTGATTCCGGACTGCGTTCAGGGTGATCATCTCTGATCTCAGGAGATCCCTTGCCCGGGAAGAATCCGTTGATCATGATCGGGAACAGGTACCCGGCAGTCAGCAGTGCCGAGATCAGCAGCACGACCGGACCGATCACTGAAAACACACCGAGTTCACTTCTGAGCGAAGCGAGAACCAGATACCATTTTGAGGTAAAACCGCCCATCGGCGGGATACCGACCAGAGACATCGCGGCAAGGGTCAGACACCAAAGGGTGATCGGCATTTTCTTTCCGATACCGCTCAAACCGCGCACATCGCGGATACCAAACCGGTAAATGAAAGCACCGGCGCAGAGGAACAGACACGACTTGGAGGGCGCATGCTGCATGACCTGCAGCAGACCGCCGTCGAGTCCGGCCTGCGTCAGCAGCGCGAGACCGAACATGACATAGGAGATCTGTGAGATCGAGGAATAGGCCAGCCGCCGTTTAAAATCATGTTCGAGGTATGCCATCATCGAACCCATCAGGACCGAGATCAGTGCCAGCACGGTCCAAGCATACTGCATCCAGCTGCCTTTCAGGATTTCGGTTCCGATCGAAAAGTAGATAAAACGGACCACGACCAGAACGCCGGATTTGGTGATAATGCCGGAGAGCAGCGCGGAGGCCGGAGCCGGCGCGATCGGATGAGCTGTCGGAAGCCACCCGTGCATCGGGAACATACCGGCTTTCGTGCCATAGCCGACAACAGCGATAAATGCCGCAAAACAGATGACGGAATGATGGTCCATGGTCTTGGCGAAATCAAGAACACCGCCCGCGGCAAACGAGACATCGTTTCCGGCATAAGTGTACAGGATGAAAACACCGAACAGACCGAGCAGAGCGCCGCCGATCGAGTAGAACAGAAACTTCATGCCGGCGGCGACCGCCGCTTTAGTCTGCTCATGCAGAACAAGCGGAACCGTACTCAATGTCGTCAGCTCGAACGCGAAATAGATCGTGACCATATTGGCCGAGAAACAGACTGAGATCAGCGCTCCGAGCGAGATGAAATAGAACATCAGGAAAGTGGGTTCGCGCTCCTGGATCTTCATATAGATAAATGAATAGAACAATGTGCAGGTATACAGGATCAGCGATGCGATCAGGAACCATTTTCCGACGATATCGACTGAGAATGA
>CACYEU010000266.1 GCA_902773445.1 uncultured Lachnospiraceae bacterium
CATGGCTGCGGGTCGATGGATGGACACGGACCAAGAGGGATGCACGGTCATGGACCGATGCCGGGCCCGCACCCGGTGCGAGGACCCAGACCTCACCGCCACATGCATGGTCCGCATGGCGCCTTTGCGCAGGAGAGAATGCTTGATGTGATCTCGCGCTTTGAAGGCGGCGTCAGACAGAAAGAGCTGACTGAGGAACTTAAGATCAGACCGTCTTCCGTGTCAGAAACAATCTCAAAGCTCGAGCACGATGGTTACGTGAAGAGAAAAGTCGATCCGGACGATAAGCGTGCGACACTGATCACATTGACTGAAGTGGGCGAAGCGCGCGCAGCGGAGCTCGCGGACGAACGCGGTGCCAAGCTGTCCAAGGTATTTGAACCGCTGACCGACGAAGAAAAAGAACAGCTGATCCTGCTGCTTGAAAAACTGTCAGATCGCGGGTAAAGCGATGGGAGCCGCTAAGCTTGCGATGACATCACATAAGAAAACGCCTTCCTTCTCGGAAGGCGTTTTTCTTTCATTTTCAGACCGTTATTTTAAATCAAACTCCCCAATGCCATAAACAGTGGTGCGAAAACCAGTGAAACAACCGTCATCAGCTTAATCAGAATATTGATGGACGGGCCGGAAGTATCCTTGAACGGGTCGCCGACTGTGTCGCCGACAACAGCCGCATGATGGGCTTCACTGCCCTTTCCGCCATGCGTACCGCCCTCAATATATTTCTTGGCATTATCCCAGGCGCCGCCGGCATTTGACATGTAAATCGCCATCAAAACACCAGTGATCAAAGCGCCTGCCAGCATGCCGCCGAGCGCTTCTGTTCCAAGCAGCAAGCCGACGACGATTGGCGATGCCGCTGCGAGAATACCGGGTACCAGCATCTCGTGCAATGCTGCCTGTGTGGAGATTCCAACACACTTTTTGTAGTCCGGTCGGCTTGTACCGGCCAGGATGCCAGGATCATCGCGGAACTGACGGCGTACTTCCTCAATCATTTTATACGCCGCTTTCGACACGGAATTCATGGTCAGCGCCGAGAAGAGGAAAGTCAACATACCGCCGAGGAACATACCAATGATGGTCCGCGGATTCATGATATCGATCGTTGAAAGCTTCACGGCATTCGCATACGAAACGAAAAGAGCCAGTGCTGTCAGCGCGGCAGAACCGATGGCAAAGCCTTTGCCGATCGCAGCTGTCGTATTGCCAACAGAATCGAGTGTATCAGTAATCTCACGGACGCTCTCATCCAGACCGGACATCTCGGCGATGCCGCCGGCATTGTCAGCGATCGGGCCGTAAGCGTCAACAGCAATCGTGCTGCCGGTTGTCGCCAGCATGCCGATCGCCGCGAGCGCAATACCATACAAACCGCAAGTCAGATATGAAATCAGGATACCGATGCAAATGCAGATGATCGGAACCACCGTGGAGAGCATACCGACAGCAATCCCTGAAATGATCGTGGTTGCCGGTCCTGTCTCTGACTGTTCCGCAATCTTCTTGACTGATCTGTATTTATCGGAAGTATAGATCTCGGTCATCTGGCCGATGACAAATCCAACCAGCAAACCGAAAATCACCGCGACAGCGGGTTTTAAGCTTCCCAGTAAATGATTTGAAAGAATCAGGGCTGCCACAATGACGATGACATACGCGACATAGCTGCCGAAATTCAGTGCCTTTTGCGGATTGCCTCCCTCTTTGCCGCGGACGAAGAATGTCCCGATCATGGATGCCACGATTCCGATCGAAGCCAGAATCAGCGGATAAAGTGCGCCGTTGCTGTCATAGGCCAACAGTCCCAGTGTCACGGCGGAAACCACTGCGCCAACATAGGATTCAAACAGATCTGCTCCCATACCGGCAACATCACCTACATTGTCACCGACATTATCGGCGATGACGGCCGGGTTGCGCGGATCGTCTTCGGGAATATTGTTTTCGACTTTGCCGACCAGATCGGCGCCAACATCCGCCGCCTTGGTGTAGATACCTCCGCCGACACGGGCGAACAGGGCCACTGAAGAGGCACCGAGACTGTAACCGAACAGAATGTCCGCATTACCGGTGATAATGTATATCAGACTGACGCCCAACAGACCGAGGCCGACAACCGCAAAGCCCATGACTGCTCCGCCATGATATGCCGTTGCAAGTGCTTTTGGCATACCGCTGGTACGTGCTCCGTTAGCCGTTCTGACATTGGCCATTGTCGCCACACGCATACCAAAGAATCCCGCAAGCGATGAGAAAACAGCACCGATGACGAAACAGATCGCCTCTACCCAGTTGTGCAGAGCGACCCCCAGAATAACGAAAAGAACGGCTACAAAGATGACAAGTATCTTGTACTCAGATGTCAGGAAAGCTCCGGCACCCTCGCGGATAGCTTCAGAAATCTCCTTCATCTTGTCTGTTCCGACTTCTTCTTTTTTGACAGAAGCCGCCATAGCAAGTGCAACGATCAAGGCTACTGCAGCTAAAATCGGGACAATTACGATCATTGAATTCATTTTACTCTCCTTTTTAAATGATTTACCCAGGTCGTGCGGTCAAAACCGCCCGGCCCGGGTAAATACTCTCAACACAAGTTCTGGGCCTGCTTTACTTTCTGTTTTTCTTCAACTGACCAAACTTGTAGAGCGCATGCATAGCGTTGACGGCCTGTTCAGCTGTCGGATATGCCGGGATGCCGTGATCGCGCAGTTTCATAATCGCAGCCTGACATTCCTCGCCGCCCTGGCACTCCATGATGAACGGTTTGCCGAGATGTTTATAGGTGTCATAGATATCGATGACGATGTCTGTAACAGCCGGAACATCCGTGACAGCTGTCGGGCAGATAGAGCCGAGAATGCCGTGGACATTCGGGTCTCTCATGACCTGTGTGAATGCGCCCTTGTACTGAACGGGTGAAGCTGTTCCGGAAATGTCGACCGGGTTCAGCGGAGAACCAAACATCGGCATGTAGGCGCGGATTCTTCCCGGAAGGCTCGGAGAAATCTCAACCAGCTCATGCATGGGCATTCCGATTCTCTCAAAGTGGTCGCAGCTTAACAAACCGGAACCGCCGCCGTTGGTGATCATGACAATGTTGTCACCCTTCGGTGCTGGCTGCATACCGAGTGCCATAGAGACATCAAGGAACTCCTGCCATGTTGTTGCGCGGATTGCGCCGGCCTTCTCAAAGATCTCATCGTACATCGCGTCGTTTGTGCCTGCGTTTTCAGAAGCAGTATGAGCAAATGCGGCTTTTTCTCCGATCTTAGATCCGCCAACCTTGATTGTAACGATCGGTTTGTCGACATGCTGGCACGCCTCAATAAATGCCTCGGGGCAATCCAAACCTTCGATATAAATTGCAAGGCATTTGCTGTTCTCATCTCTTCCCGCGTACTCAACGAATTCGCAGAAGTCAACATCCGCTTTGTTGCCAAGTCCGACGAAGAAGCTCATGCCGAAATGATCTTTTTGAGATGTGCCGAGCGCTGCCAGAAGGTTTGCGCCGGACTGGGAGATCATCGCGACCGGTCCCTCTATGGGAAGATAAGGAATGAAGCCGCAGTTGAAGTTTAGATACGGACTTCCCATACCGACCAGGTTCGGACCGATCAGTGGGAGCTTGTTGTCACGGCAGTACTGTGTAAGTTCATCCTGCAGCTTGCCGCGGCCGATCTCTTTGAATGCAGATGTCGCGATAACAACAATCTTAACTTTTTTCGCCACGCAGTCTTCGAGGACTGATTTAACAATGTGAGCCGGAACCGCAAGGAATGCAAGATCCACTTCATCGGGAATATCTTTTACTGTCGGATACGCTTTAAGTCCCGCAACTTTATCCGCTCTCGGGTTTACCGGATAGATAATTCCCTTATATCCCCAAGTCTGAAGTCCGTCGATGACTTTATATCCAACCTTTGTTGAATAGCGGCTGCCGCCAACAACTGCGATAGATTTCGGGTTCAATGCATACTGAAGATTATTGATAACATACTCACGTGGGTGTTCTACTTTCATTTATTTCACCTCCTCTGCTTCTTGACAGAACGGGCATCTTACAGAATTCGGATCAGTCCAGTCTTGAAGAAAATCGTCAGTCATAACACATTCTTCCCAAAATCCATTCTCATCATCCAGACGTGCCGTCCAACGTCTGAACTGTCTCTTGGAATTGGCTACCCATACTTCTTCGATCTCAGCGTAGTTTTCAAGCTTTGTGCGAATCGCGTCTACGTCATTAATCTCTGCGAAGCAGCTCAGCAAGCAATCATAGAAGGAATCGCCGAACTGGAAGATATCAACAAACTCAGGCATGTCTGTAAACTCGCTGACGATCTCTTCTTTTCTATAACTCGGAACATTCTGGAACATACGCACAAGATACATCTGCAGTGAAAGTCCAAGAGCTCTGTAATTGATGTAGATCTGAAGAATCATAAGTTTTCTCTTGTCGACGACCTCAATAATATCCTTCTTCATCTGTTCAGCGTCGAGTCCGGAAAGCTCCTGAAGTCTGTCGAAGTTGAACATATCACCGATAGACTCAGTGTTATTGAGTGCCTCTATAATCGCGAAATCATTCTTGTCAATTCTCTTCTGAGCTTTAAGGAATTTCTTAACAAGCGCATCACTGTATACGAATTTTCTGTATTTATCTTCGGGAACGTGCCACTGGTTTACCATAGACTCTCTCACATCACCCCTGATCGGGCAAAGATGCACGTGATCAACCGCGGGATGATTCTTCCAAGGTCCAATAACATCTGAAAGAAGATTATCCAGAACGCGCATATGATCGCCGTTGAAGAAGTCGAAATCGCCTTCTGTCAGATAGCCAGTACATATATCATCTTTGTTCTGATACCATTTGATGAATTCTTCTTTTACTTTCGGATCTGTGCCCTCTTTAAGCTTGACGACCCAATAATAAAGTCCCCAGCCGTATACGCCTACATTTGGATTCATAACGAACATGATGAGATGCTCGTCATACATTCTCTTAAGCCGCTTGGCAATATCATCTTTCTTAAGCCCGGTTTTTTTGGCAACATAATCAAGGTTCCAAACATCCGGATAATTCTGATAGAATGACTTAACGACATTGTAAGCCGCGCATTCTGCCGCATCTGTCGCAAAGATGCCGGGTTCGAAATACCCGTAGCCACCAGGTCCGAAACAGTTTTTCTGCCGCCATTGAAACTGCTGATCAGTTCCAAGTGTGTAATGCTTATCACTCATAGAAATCAACCTCCCGTAATAGAGTGTGTTCCGCTTAAAGTTCAGCGGATGTCAATGGATAGGAACTTGTGCTCTACGGCGATCATAGCACCCGCATTTTTTAGGCACAATACAACTTGTGCTGACTTGAACAACATTCAGAATTTTGTTAAAATAAAATCAAAATTATGTTGCAATTGCAGCACTTCATGTATAATACTGTTGTCAGTTTGGACTTGTCATCAGAAATGGCAGTTTTCGGTTCCGGGCTTTATCATGACAAAAAACACCGCAAAAAACATATCGCCCCGTTCATCTATAACCATTGAACTGATTAAAGAAGCACTTCTGCGCCTTCTCAGGAAAAAGAACTATATGGAAATCTCCATCACTGACATCTGCAATGAAGCAGGTGTCAGCCGCGGATCATTTTATGCACATTTCGATCATATTCGCGACGTGGTGGATCTGTTGTTTGATGATGCCCTGCAACACATCGGAAATATTCCTCTGCAGGAACTCTGCCGTCCGTCTGACAAAAGCAATGACGGTCTTCCTCTCTGCATGTTCATTCGACAGAACAGGAAGTATCAACCGCTATTCTTTTCAGCCCGGCTTTACATCTATGCCGTTGAGAGGACGGTTGAATCTCTAAGAGAAGGATTTCTGTCCTTCATGAGAACGCAGACTGCTCTTAATGATGACCAGATTGAAGATCTCTTGTATTACCAGATCATGGGTTGCATGTATATATGCAAAAAGCACATTGACATGCCTGATGAGGACTGGAAAAAAGTAAAATGTCATGTCGACCAATTTCTGAAAAACGGATTCTGCCAATATATAGAATAAAAAACAGGGAGCCTTTCGGCTCCCTTTTTCATTCCCTTATTTTCCGGGTTCCCCAGGTTCTCCCGCTTTCTCCACTTCCTCCGGCGTCTCCGGCTCTTTCACTTCCTCCGGTATCTCCGCTTCTTTCACTTCCGCCGGCTTATCTGTTTCTTTTGCATCTCCGGGCTTCTCCGCTTCTTCCTGTTCCTTCATCTGTTCAGGCGTAAGCGGTGTATCACCTCTCTCGGCGACGTACGCATTTCTCATCCAGATCGCGACCATAAGTCCC
>CACYEU010000267.1 GCA_902773445.1 uncultured Lachnospiraceae bacterium
AGCGTTTCATCTTTATGCTCGGTCACTTTTACTTCGTTGGCAAACAGATTGCTTCCGTCTTTATAATAGGTGACCTCGACCATGTCATTGAGGCAGATATACTCTTCTTCTCCGCAGTCATAAGCTGTATCATGAACCGTTTTAAAACTCTTGACTTCATCCTCATTCGTCACAACGATCACGTTGTCCATCGCGTTCGTCAGCTTTCCTGAAAATGTCTCGGTTGCTGCTTTCTGCTCTTCAGGCTCCGATGCGGACTCTTTCTTGGAGCCACAGCCTGAAGTAACGATCATAGCTGCAGCCAGGACCAATGCCAGTACCATCCCCCATGTGCGTTTAGTTCTCTTCATTCCTTTTTTCCTCCGCTTCCAACAACTGTTTTGCCTCTTGCTTTTTGCGGAACTCTTCGCTCTGCTTCTTTGCCAGCTCAGCCGTAACTGCCTTGTAGGAAACCTCTTTGATGCCCAGTTTCTTACCGACGATCTTACGGCAGATCTTCTCATAAACAATCGTAAAGCCGCCGCCGAACACAAATCCGAGCATGGCGCCGAGACCGATCGTGTGGATCGATCCCTTTACGACAGAAATGACACATCCCAATACAAAAATACCGAGCCAAATCAGATTTGAGGACCGCTTGATCCATTTTGGCCAGCGGGCTTCGTATTCCCGGAAAAGCTTATCGCGTTCGAACGAATCTTTTTCGTACTGATCACGGTATTTGATATAATCTAACTCATTCATAGCGCAGAATCATCCTTTCATTCGTATAATTGACTGCCCTTACATATTCTAATTCTTTTGATTCTTTTCGACAACCCAGACCTTGCAGATTTTTTTGTCCTCGTAATCGATCCCGTTGTCTTTCATAAGCTGATCGAGCATTCCCTCATGTTCGGGGTCAGCACTCCAGGCCATCCCGCAGCCCGCAGAGATCTCTCTCGGTACCGGAATGATGCGCCCGGGAGCTCCTGTGTCTTTACATACTTCTTCGACCTTGATTGCATCGGCCGTCGTATGAAATGCATAGACGATTTTTGGTTTCTTTACTCTCATATTCCCTCCTATGTGACCGGGATTTCTTTTGAAAGCTCAAGCGAGTAAATGATCTTCTCGCTGACCTTCATCCCGGTCAGATCTTCCAAAGCCCGTCCGTACCAGTCGAGCTGTACTTTGTAGCGTTCGATCAGTACGTCTGCTGTCCGTACATGATCGGTCTTATAGTCGGCGATCACGATGCTGCCGTTCTCGACGAAATAGGCGTCGATAATACCCTGGACAAGCACCGTTTCGCCGGCCGGATAAGATTCATCGATTTCATGAGAATCAACGCCGATCACAAACGGCTGTTCTCTGTGCAGCTGCCCGGCACAGGCCATGCGCGAGCAAAGATCCGATTCAAGGAAACGCAGGATACGTCCACAGTCGATCAGGTCAAGTTCCCCGGCATCAAGGTATCCCTCATTTACCATTTGCGTCAATGCCCGGTCAAGTGCAGCGCTGTCCCTGACAGTCTTAAAATCAAGCCGCTGCAGAACTTTGTGATTGACTGTCCCCTTTGCAGCCGGATCGAACTCGCCTTCTTTTCTGACACACTGCGGTCTGATTTCCGGGATCAGGACCTCCGCGCCGCTTCGTCCGTGTTTCAGATCGGAGACACTGACTTTGAGCGGAAGCCCGCGGGTCTCTTCATACGGATAGCGGTAATCGATCTGCCTGCGCAGTATTTCTGCCAGTTCCTTTTCCTGTTCAGTCATCCTGCTTTCCAGCAGAGTGTCGAGTTTCTTATGTCTGTACTGAAATGCTTCATGCTGATCGGGAACATCAGCCACAAAAACCTTTGCGTCAGTCGCGCCGTTTGTCACGATCGGAAGCACCCAGTCATAAAAGCTTCTTGCGTTGATGCGTGTCTCATAGCTGAGGCGGCCATGGTCAGTTCCGCCCTTCCGCACGTAATAATCGAACCACGCATCCTGATCAAGATACTTCAGACAGCCGGTCATGATCAGCTTTTGTTCGGCACGCGTCATCGCAACATACAGGACACGCATCAGCTCCCCGAGATCGTCGCATTCGATCTGGTGTCTGATGATCTCTCGGACCGGCGTTGAGCCTTTTTCGCGGGTCTCTGTGTCCTTCGCCTCAAGTCCGATGCCGATCTGGGGCTGGATCACGATGCTTCCTGACTGGTCCATCATATTGAATCCTTTTCCCATGCCGGCAATGATCACAACAGGATATTCAAGCCCTTTGCTCTTGTGGATCGTCATGATCCTGACGACATCGGCTGTCTCGTCCAGCAGACCTGCTTCTCCGTAATCGACTTCATTGCGGTCGATCTCATCAATATATTCAAGGAATTTCGACAATCCCCTGTATCCGGTCTGTGAAAATCCCTGCGCGTTGGTGATCAGCATATTCAGATTGGCTGACCGCTGAGTACCCGCCGGAAGCGCTTCAAAATACCGTCCCACACCGGTTTCATCGATCAGATCTCTGAGCAGCCGGTGGACCGGCATATAGACTGCCCGTTTCCGGTAATGCTCGATCATCCCGTAGAAAGCCCTGACTTTCAGGCTCAGTTCATCGGGTTCTTCCTGATCCCTGCAGGCTTCGGCCGCTTCGTAGAAATAGTCGCAGTCAAGTCCCCGGGCTCTGATTGCCGCCATCTCATCGTCGGTAAATGATCCGATGATCGATGTCATGACAGCTGCAAGCGGAATATCCTGATGCGCATTGTCCAGTAGCTTGAGCATTTCGACCAGTAGACCGACTTCCTTTGTCTGATAGAATCCTTTTTTGCGCACCATGAATAC
>CACYEU010000268.1 GCA_902773445.1 uncultured Lachnospiraceae bacterium
CGGCACTTCCCTGACCCACGGCGCGGACTGTTCGGGATTTGTACAGAGCGTCATGAAGCATTTCGGCATTTCACTGCCGAGAACGAGTCGCGACCAGGCGAAATGCGGCACCAAGGTGACCTCCGACAAAATGAAACCCGGCGATCTGGTCTTCTATGCGAACAGCAGCGGACGGATCAATCATGTCGGCATTTATATCGGCAACGGACAAATCGTCAATGCTTCCACGCCGAGAAGCGGAATCAAGATTTCCAGATGGAACTACAGAACACCTGCGGCGATCAGGAATGTTATCGGATCTTAAGGAGTAGGTTTGGCTAAGGGAAAATCGAAAACAACAAAGAAAAGTACTGCAAGGGGCAGCTCGAAATCAACGAGGCGCAGCCCTTCCGCGGCGGAAAAACGGGCGATCGAAAGCCAGAAGTCATTTTTCCAGTCAGAGATCACGGCCATTGCCGTGATGGTCCTCGGCGGCTTTCTGCTGCTGACGGATCTTGGCTTGATGGGCAGTCTGGGCGCCTGGCTGCTGGAGCAGCAGAAAGGATTGTTCGGGCAGGGATTTTTCCTGCTTGCAGCGGCGATCGTAGGAGCCGCATTTGTCGGGATCAAGTATAAAGACTCCTATTTTGTGGCACTGAAGGTCGCCTGCGTATTCGGAGCACTGATCGTTGTTGCGGCAATCATGCAGCTGATGTTTGGAGATGCGGGAGCTTCCGCCATGACGGCGGGAGAACTCTACAGAACCGCGGCAGCAGGCGGCAGCGGCGGCGGGATGATCGGCGGCGTGATCGTAAACGTACTGCAGTCTGTGATCGGGCATGCCGGCACTTATCTGCTGCTGGTTGCACTGCTGATCGCATTTGCTGTCATTATTACGGAAAAGAGCTTTGTCAGCGCGGCGAAGATCGGGGCCGAAAAGACCGCTGACGCTGTGAAAACAGGGGCCGGCAGGACCTTTGAGGCCGCCAAAACAGGACGTGACCGTTATCAGCAGATGCACCGGGAGCATGTGATCCGGCGGGATGCAAGAAGAGAAGAGGAGCGTCTGCGCCGCCTGGAAAATGAATTCGACACGAATCGGAGAATGACGATGTCCGAGATCAGTCTCGGGGATGCTCCCGCGCAGCAGTTTTCGGCGGAAGCAGCAGATGCGGCAGTGTATGCGGATTACGGAAAAGAGATCATCGGGGATGGCCAGCCGGGCCTCAGCAGCCTGGAGAATGTGCGCGAGCCGCTGTTTAAGACGAATTATTCCGGCGGCAGAGTACAGGAAGGTGTCAGTTACGATACCGAAGTGATCGGGGATGTGATTCCCGAGATCCCGGAGGAAACGCCGAAGGAAGCCGTGTCGATCCGCCGGATCGATTATGATTCCGATGAGATCCCGTTTGAAGAAACAAAAGAAGAAGCCTATAAGTCATATGCCTATATCCTGGACGGGGATATTATCAGTATCGATGCTGCAAGGCAGAGCGGCTACGCGGTCAGCCGGACCGCAGAGACAGCTCTGTCGGCTGCCTCTGCGGTAAGTGTGCATGATCCGGAGCACGTTGCCGCGTTCAAACCGAGACCTGAAGATGTGCCGGCCGCGGTGGATACCGGGGAAACTTATCCGCAGTCAGATGAGACCGGATTCGGGGTATTCTCCTATACCGGTCCCGGTGTGACGGCGGAAAGTGAAGCCGTGACGGATCCGGACAGATCCGGTACGGAAGGGGATCCCGATGAAGCGCAGACCTTCTATGATTCCATGATGGAATCCGCGAATGACGATACTGAGATCGATTTTGCACCGGAAACGGAAATGCCGGTCACGGAAGCGGCAGGTACAGAGAATACCGCAGATGCCGGGCAAAGCTGGTACGAGACCGCAAGCGGCAAGACCATGCAGGCGCCGGACAGCCGTATAGCCGGAGAAATACTTGAAAGAAAGCTGCAGGGCGATTCCCTGGCACAGAACCGGATCGGAGGCACCGCTTCTGCAAAAACAGGAAATACAGTTGCACAGCCTTCTTCCGCAGCAAATAAAGCGGAAAAACCAAAACCGAAGCCAAAGCCAAAGCCTTATGTGCCGCCGACACTGAATCTGCTGGAGCGGGGAGACAGACAGTCTGTCAACAGCAGGGAAACACTTCAGAGCAACGCGCAGAAACTGGAAAAGGTGCTGCGCGACTTCGGCGTGGGAGTAACTGTCACCAATATTGTCGTGGGACCGAGAGTCTCCCGGTATGAACTGACCCTGAATGCCGGAGTCAAGGTGTCCAGGATCACGTCACTGAGCGGAGATATCAAACTTGCGCTTGCTGCAAGTGATATCCGTATTGAAGCGCCGATTCCCGGAAAATCCGCAGTCGGCGTGGAAGTGCCTAATGAAAAGAGCAGCGTTGTCAAATTCAGGGACATCCTGGAATCCGATGAACTGAAGAACGCGCGTTCCAAGCTCTGCTGGGGCATCGGACTTGACATCGGAGGGAAAACGATCGTCAGCGACATTGCCAAAATGCCGCACATCCTGGTTGCGGGAACGACCGGTTCCGGTAAGTCAGTAGGCATTAACTCCCTGATTATGTCGATCCTGTACCGGGCAACGCCGGAAGAGGTCAAGATGATCCTGGTCGATCCGAAACAGGTAGA
>CACYEU010000269.1 GCA_902773445.1 uncultured Lachnospiraceae bacterium
CGTTCTGCTTCCAGGCCATACTCGATGGCCTGATCAAGGATCTTACGGTCCTGTATACGCTTTTCTTCATTTATTTCATTGACAATGAGAACAGAATGATCAGATGCAGCCGGCTCTCCGGAACGGGAGAGTGCGGCCTGATCCCCTGCAAACAGATAACCGGTGTAACAGTCGCGATTCACACCGATCGAGCGGACACCGTGCTGTTCAAGGAAGCGGAATGTCCCCTTATGATCGAACATATCTTTCAGACCGCTTGAGACGAGGGTCACAGACAGGGCGGTCAATGCCGCTATATCGGGCGGACCGTCTCCTTTGGTCACAAGCACTTCCTCTGAACCGTAGAGCATTTCGGGAAAGAATCCGCTGATGCCTGCCGTGACAGCCGCGTCGATCCCCTCACGCGCACAGACGCTCATCGTGCCGGAAGCAGTCAGCACCGCGTCTGCCTTGTCTTCGGCATAGATATCCAGATTATAATAAGTGACCCGTCTGGTCTTGCCGGTCATACCTGCAATGAGAGCGGCTTCTCTCGGAGCGGCCGTTCCGGGTCGAACAGGGATATCAAATAGTTTCTTTCGAAACTCTAAAAATCGATCAATGCCGTCGATGATGATTTGTCCCTGTTCCATCCAGACAATTTGAGAATGGGTGTCTCCCCAGACTTTGCGGATCTCTTCATTTGACAGGCTGCGGATCCCGTGTGCCAGCAGTTCACTTTCTACGATATGCTCCATCTGAATTCTCCTTGAATACTTGTTAGATATGTCGTTATGATCTGTTTTTATTCTACCACATAATGAGTTGTTCGACATCTGTTGAACGGTTCCATAAAGCGCAGTTCAGGTGACGGAAGCCTCATTGACTGACCCGCCTGAAATGGTGTATCGTTCTTATAGAAGGAGGAAATACTATGGTAGTACTGAATGTGACATATCACTGTAAACCCGGGAAAAGAGACGCGTTTCTTGAAGCTGTCTCGTCAGAGGCGATCGATCTGGCCAGCCGGGCAGAAAACGGAAATTTCAAATATGATTACTATCGGTCTGTCGACCGGGAAGATGACCTGCTTTTGATCGAAAAATGGGCCGACGAGGCGACTCTTGCGCTTCACCGCAGTCAGCCTCATTTCTTTATGCTTGGCGACCTGAAAGCGGAATATGTGGAGGGAACTGACATCGAGCAGTTTATTGTCGAATAATGGGAGTTTTATCAAATCTTGAACCTAAAGAAGTTTTCCGGTATTTCGAGGAGATCTGCGCGATACCGCACGGATCGGGCGATACAAAGAGGATCAGCGATCATCTGATGAAGTTTGCCTCTGAGCAGGGCCTGCGCGCGCAGCAGGATGAACTGGGCGATGTGATCATCTGGAAAAAAGGAAGTGCCGGATATGAGACGTCGGAGCCCGTGATGCTGCAGGGGCATATCGATATGGTTTGCGAGAAGGATCCCGGCTGTACGATCGATTTCAAGAACGACGGGCTGACTCTGCGTTTGGATAACGGGGTCATCACAGCTGAGGGAACGACTCTCGGCGGTGATGACGGTATTGCCGTTGCGTATATGATGGCTGTTCTCGCGTCAGATGATATTGAGCATCCGCCGATCGAGGCGGTTTTTACTGTCGATGAAGAGACAGGGATGTATGGCGCGGCAGCATTAGATGTATCACCGCTTTCATCACACCTCATGTTAAATATTGATTCCGAGAATGAAGGGTATCTTCTCGTTTCCTGTGCAGGCGGCGCATCGATTGACTGCATACTGCCGGTCGAAAGGGAAGAGATCGAAGGCTGTCATGCAACTGTTGCAGTCTGCGGCGGTCTTGGCGGTCATTCCGGCGTCGAGATCGATAAGGGACGCTCAAGCTCGAATCAGGTTCTCGGACGGGCCCTTTACCGCCTGTCGCGAGAGAATGATATCCGGGTCATTTCAGCTGCCGGAGGAAAAAAGGACAATGTCATCCCGGCAGAATCGGCGGCGGGCATCGTTTTTGTCAAAGGGACCGATACGGATGGTGCCGGAGAACTGATCGATAAGCTGAATGCTGAACTGAAACAGGAGTTTGCCGTGACGGATCCTGACGTACATGTTGAACTTACATTGGACGGAGAAGCGGATACGGCAGCAGGAGAGCAGGCGCTTGAGCCTATGACAAAAGACGTTACTGACCGCTTTATTACCGCACTTGTCAATCTTCCGTACGGTGTGCAGCGCATGAGTTTCGACATCCCGGATCTGGTTCAGACGTCGCTGAATCTGGGGATCCTTAAGACGACTGAAGAGAGTGCCGTCATGTCGTTCTCGGTCAGAAGCAGCGTTATGAGTGAAAGAGAGGAATTGATCCTCCGTCTTGAATCGCTGATGCATGCGCTCGGAGGAGCGATCGATGTCAAGGGCAGCTACCCGGCATGGGAATACAGGAAGGACTCACCGCTGCGCGA
>CACYEU010000270.1 GCA_902773445.1 uncultured Lachnospiraceae bacterium
AAAGACAGGGGCTTCTATTATATTTTAAATATATTATTAAATAGTGTTAAAAAATGTAGGAGGTAGTGAAATGGCAAATATGTTTCGGACAATTTTCGGACGCAATCTGGTCGGTGAGTTAAAGAACATTGTTCAGAGGCCCTATCTGGTTGTAACCATGGAAGACATCTGGGATCTGTTCAAGGATGAGTTTGACGAGGACTGTATCGTCCATTTTGTCAAGACACTGGAGTATGACGAGATCATGGCCAATATCGAGCAGCTTCCTCATTTTGAGAGCGTGATCGGTATGGGCGGCGGACAGGCTGTAGACTATGCCAAGATGGTATCGTGGAAGAAGCATCTCCCGCTCTATCAGGTGCCGACTTCGATCGCGACCAACGCCGTGTTCGGCCACCGCGCCGGTATTCGCTTCAACAGCGTCGTGCGCTATGTAGGATTTACCGAGCCGGTCGCGGTCTATGTCGACTACGATGTGATCCAGAACGGCCCCCGGGCACTGAATCGAAGCGGTGTCTGCGACGTGCTCTGCTACAACAATTCGGTCTTTGACTGGAAGTACGCGGCCGATCAGGGCAAATGCGAGGAGAAATGGCCCTACGATCAGGACATGGTCGATGAGGTCAACAAGGTCAAGCAGCACATCATCGACAACCTCGATGAGATCTACAACATGACCGAAAAGGGCATTCGCGCTTTGACATACGGTTTGTGCTGGGGCGGTTCCGCGTTCCACAACAACGGCTGGAATCCCAGACCGATCGAAGGAAGCGATCACTTCCTGTTCTACACCCTTGAGTTTATGACAAAGAAAAAGTTTATCCACGGACTCCCTGTATGTCTCGGTATCTATGTCGGCTCTGAGATGGGAGGCAATGATCCGGACGGAATTCTGGATATCATTCACAGAGCAGGTGTTGATATCCGGCCCGAGAACATGAACATTACCTGGGATGACGTATTTGCCGCTATTAAATATGAAAAAGAATTCCTTGAGAGCCACGGCTATTGGTACACGGTTGTCAATGACTTCGAGGTTACCGATGAATTCTGCAACATGATCAAAGATAAGATTATCGCTAAATACGGCGAATGGAATCAATAACAGCAAGTAACCAGACAACTAGCACAGAAACTAGACAACCAGCACAGCAATTACACAACAAAGGAGGAAAAAATGAAAACCAGGTCAAAAAGGATCTTTAGTATCGCTCTGATTGCTGCTATGGCTCTGACCCTTGTGGCATGCGGCGGCTCCGGAGGATCATCCTCGGGCGGCGGCGAAGGCGGCGGCGAAGGCGCTAAGAAATTTGCCGGAACCACGCTGCACATGATCGCTGAGCAGCAGACACCGACTGAATCCCTGAAAAAGCAGTTGGGAGACTTTGAGGAATTGACCGGCATCAAGGTCGAGCTTGAAATGGCACCGTATGACGATGTCGTTCAGAAAGAGACGCTGGCATTTGAGAGCAAATCGGGCGCTTATGACATTGTCGCGGCACCCTATGAGTTCCTCGGAAAATACGTCGTGAACGAGTATGTCCAGCCGATCGAGCCGTTTATGGAAGACGAATCTCTGGCGATCATCGATGACTATGACTCAGCTGACATCATCGAAGGAATGTGGAAGGCATCCGCTCAGTGGGAGGATAAGATCTACGGCGTGCCGGCCAACTCCTGCATCATGTTCATGACCTATCGCAAGGATCTGTTTGACAATGCCGATGAGAAGGCCGCGTTCAAGGAGAAATACGGCTATGATCTGGCTGTTCCGACAGACTGGGATCAGTACAGAGACATCGCTGAGTTCTTCACACGCAAAAAGGGCGAGACACTTGCGGGCGAGAAACTTGAGAAAGACATGTACGGCGTATCGATCATGGGCAAGAGACACGAAGCATCTTGCTGTGAGTTCCTGAACTATGCATGGTCATGGGGCGGCGGCGCATTTGACGATGAGGGCAATATCGCGATCAACAGCGACGAAACTGTCGAAAGCCTTAAGTACTGGAACGATCTCGTCAAGTTCGCACCTCCCGGAGTGACTTCTGTGACATGGGATGAGCAGACGACGCAGATCCAGCAGGGTATCGCTGCCATGGCGATCGCGTTCAACGACTGCGCACCGGCCTATGAAGATCCCGACGGCTCTGTCGTCGCCGGCAAGATGGGCTATGCCAAACTCCCGGTCAAAAAGGAGGATGCGGCTCACTACGGCGCATGGAGCTATCTCATTCCGACCGATTCCAAGAATCCGGAAGCAGCTTATGTCTTCCTCGAGTGGTTCAACACTCCCGCAGTTCAGAAGCAGATCGCTCTCGACGGCGGATTCCCGAACCTGACATCAGTCTATGAGGATCCGGATCTTACGTCTCTTCCCTACTGGGAAGCCAGCAAGGAAGTCTATGCAATCAGCTCGACTCGTCCGAGAATTCCGGAGTGGAGCGAAATGAGCGCGGAGCTTAGCCTGCAGCTTTCAAATACTCTGTCAGGCAAAGCCGAGCCGAAGGCAGCACTCGATGCCGTCGCAAAGGAATGGGCGAAGATTCTCGACGGAAAGCTTCCGGTCACGTATCAATAAACCAGACTATGAAGAGAGGGAGCCTCTATGGCTCCCTCTCTGTTCCCCACCACAGCATCATAAGTTTGAGGAGATGTGGTCATGAGACGACAGAAAAAACTAAAAAACCATACAAATCTTGCTGTGAGATTCCATATGCCGACTTTTGTCACACTCTCTGTCGTGACGCTCGTTCCGCTGATCTATGCGCTGCGACTGAGCTTTTATGACTTCAAATTGTCCGAAGCGGGAAGTGAAGATCATTTTATCGGTCTAAAGAATTATGTTCAGCTTTTCCACGATGGCTACTTCTTCAATTCAGTGGCCAAGACATTTATCTTTATGTTCTTCTCTGTCATCCTTGAGCTCGTTATCGGCATCCTGCTGGCACTTGCGCTCAACTCGATCCCGAAAGTCAAGAGGCTGTTCACGTCGCTGACACTGATTCCGATGATGGTAGCACCACTTGTCATCGGTCTGATGTTCAGCTTTTATACGAACCCACAGTTCGGTCTTTACGTCTGGATCGTGGAGAAACTGCGCTTACCTCTGTCCACGAACCTGACCGGCGATTCATTCCATGCGATGGTGATCTGTATCATCATGGATGTCTGGGAATGGGCTCCCTATATGGGACTGGTCTTTCTGGCAGGTCTGCAGTCGATCGACGGCGAATACTATGAGGCCGCCAGAGTCGACGGAGCCAACGGCAGGCAGATCTTCAGAACGATCACACTGCCGCTGATGAAGCCGGTCATTACGGTTGCCGTTCTGCTCAGGGCAATGGAGACCTTTAAAGAATTCGATAAACCGTACATTCTGACTGGAGGCGGTCCGGGCAACGCGACCGAAGTCATCGACCTGTTCACATACAGGCAGGCTTTCGTGAAGTTTAATTTCAGCTATGCTGCAGCGATCTGTATCATCCTGTTTATCGTGCTGTTCAGCTTTGGCATGATCTATCAGAGGGTGGCCATGAGAGGGGAGCGTGATTGAGTATGAAGAGTATGAAGAGTATGAAGAGAAAAAACAGAACGAAATACTTCCTGATCTATGCGGCGCTGGTCATCTTCCTGATCATTGTACTGATGCCTTATGTCTGGCTGATCCTGACATCGATCAAGAGACGCGTCGATGCGTTTGCGATTCCGCCGAAGGTCTTCTTTGTCGCGACATGGCAGAATTACTATGACGCCTTTATCGAGAAAGGCATGCTTCACAATCTGTTCAATAGTATCATTGTCATGATCGTCGTTGTGGCGGCCAGCATCATTCTTGGTCTTCCGTCGGCGTACGCGTTCTCGAGATTCCCGGTGCGCGGAGACAAGTTTTTATCGAACTACCTTCTCGGAACAAGATTCACGCCGGTCGTCGTTCTGGCGCTGCCGTTGTATCTGATGATGAGTAAGCTGGGACTGCTGAATACCTATACGGGCATCATCATTGCACATATCGCTTTCAATCTGCCGTTCGTCGTGTGGATGATGCGCGGATTCTATGACTCGATTCCTAAGGAGATCGATGAAGCGGCCCGTGTCGAAGGAATGGGCTGGTTCAGGATCTTCCTGTCGATCGACACGCCGCTTGCAAAAGGCGGTCTGGCAGCGACAGCTGTCTTCTGCGCGATCAACTCATGGAATGAATTCCTGATGGCTTTGATCCTGACC
>CACYEU010000271.1 GCA_902773445.1 uncultured Lachnospiraceae bacterium
AAGTAGGCGGAATCATTTGTCTTCTCCAGCGTGTTTTCTTTGCGCCATGCCACAAGATAGGAATCGATCTTGCTGCCAAGCTCCCGGCATCCGACAAGCGGAATGATCCCGAGTGCTCCGACCGGCATGTTCTCAAGTTTTCTCTCACTGCGTTTTGTCGCCATAAAACCCTCTTTCCTAAGATGAAATCAATCGTTGCTGCTCTCTGATATCCTCTCCGACAAACGCCATGAATTTTGAAGAACTCATGAGGCGGGAAAAAATACGGTCTCCATAAATTTGTTTGAACTGATCAAGTGTCAGATTCGTCGACAGGATCGTCGGCAGCTGCGCGTTGATCCTGTGATTTAAAAATGAAAACAGGGACGAAACCAGAAATGAATTCGGCATCTCGGTGCCCATGTCATCCAGAATGACCAGATCCGCGTCGATCGAGCGCTCATAGAGCGTCATGGCGCGGGCACTGCGTCTGAAATGTCTGTCGCTCATCATATCCGCAAATTCAGATGCGGAGAAGTAGGCGACGAAATAGCCTTTATCGAGCAGTTCCTTCGCGATGCAGTGGCTCAAAAAAGTCTTGCCGAGGCCGGTGTTGCCATACAGGAACATGTTGCTGAAGTCGGTTCCGAACGAACCGATGAATTCCCGGGCCAGCTGAACATTTTTCGTCATCAGGTCATACGAAGATTCCTTTGTCAGCGGATCGATAAAATTTTTCGAATAATAATCCATCGAAAAATGATCAAAATTCTCTTTTTCGAGAATTTTCATCAGATTCGATTCGCGGGACAAAAGCTCGGTGGTCTCCTGTTTAAAACACGCGCAGCGTTTACCGTCGACAAAACCGGTGTCGCGGCAAATCGGGCATGTATATATCGGATCGAGATAATCTTCGGGATAGCCGTTTTCTCTGAGCAGAGTCAGACGCCGCTGCTTCTTGCCTTCGATAAACTGATGCAGGTATTTGAGTTCCCGGTCCCCGCCGTCTGTGCCGGCCAGCTTGCGGCGGGCGACGGCCATGGAAGCCTTTGAAATGTCACTGTCGATCGATGCGAGTTCCGGGATACGCTCGAAAGCCTCCCTGCGGTGCGCTTCGGCAAGCCGGTTATTGGCAAGCCGGCGCATCGAGTAGGCGTTCATGATCGAATCAAATTGTGCATTGGTTAAAGGCACGGAACCTCCTGTTGATCAATTGCTCTTTAACAGTTTCCGTTCCAGATCGGCCATGTCGTATGAACGGGACGGTGCGTTGTTGAAATCGCTCGTCCTGGCCTTTTTCACTGAACGGCCTGGGCGTTTCGGGTCCAGCCGCTCGACATCTTCGAGAGACAAGATATTCTTCGCGTTCCAGTCAGACAGAATCTTGTTGGTATGCGCGAAGGCAGGCTGGTGGACCGAGTCAAGCGTGCGCTTGCAGGCTTCGAGGATCACGTCCATCGGCATATGGAACTGCTCGAGCCAGGTACGGATGTACTCTTTCTCGGCATCTCCGGCGGAGCGGCCCGCGATACCGTAAGCCTTCAGAATGCGGCTGCATTTTCCGGCAAATGCGCTGTGCGCATCGGAATCGGCTTTGGCCTCCTCGATCGTCGTGATCCCTTTCTCGGCCCAGCTGCGTGCGATCGCTTTCATATACCGGAAGCTCTTGTGCCCGGAATCGACGCTGTACTCGATCAGGTATTCGACAAGGTCGACTGACAGATGCAGGTCGTCAAGGCAGTAGTAGATGATGTCGGCTTCGGTCTTCGAAAGCGTTTTGCCGAGATAGCACTCGGCGACATATGTCAGCTCCGCGAAATCCTTACGGTTGCGGTAAGACTGCATATCGGTGACATCAGGATTGCTGTCACCGGCAACGGGCGCGGCGCTTAAGATGTCCGCTTCTTCCGGTTCGTAGTAAGTATCGGGCTGTGCCGGGATCCGCGCGATCGACAGACCGCAAAGATCACCGTTCTGATCGTATTCGATTCCAAGAAGCCCGCATTTCTCCCAGTACTTGAATGCACGCATCACATCGCGTTCGGTGCACTCCAGACAGTCCGCGATCGCAGCGATCGTCAGGTCTGTCTGACCGACACCAAAACGCAGCAACAGAAGGTAT
>CACYEU010000272.1 GCA_902773445.1 uncultured Lachnospiraceae bacterium
AGCAGAACGAAATCCGATGATTTCGTAGAAGCCGGCAGAGACGCGGACATTGTCATCACAGCGCTGGGCCGCGCGAAGATGATCGGCGCAGACAAGCTCGGTGAGGAACAGATCATCATTGATGTAGGCATCAACGTGGACGAAGAGGGGAACCTCTGCGGCGATGTTGATTTCGCTGAAGCAGAGCCGAAGGCGGCAGCGATCACACCGGTGCCGGGCGGCGTCGGAAACGTCACGACAGCTGTGCTCATGAAACACGTCATCCGCGCAGCCAGCCTTTAATTTCATTAAGAACACACATTTTCAACACAGAACCGTTCCCGCTTTGGTGTAGAATATACTCGAGGCAGAGCGTCATGAAAAAAACCATATTGGAAAAGACAAAGGAACAGACATCCAAGCGACTGACAGCATTCATTGTGGCAGTCGTTTTTGTCATGGGAACTGTCTTTGTTCCGACGGGAACGCTCGCCGCCGAAACAGAAGAGGCCGAAGCGGCTGCAAACGCGCAGCTGGAGGACCTCGTCGTCGCGCACGATGAAAACGGCAGCGCGGCGTTAGAAGATCTGGATGAAGGTAAGTACGACGGATTCATATACAAACTTCGGGAAGACGTCACAAAAAAAGAAGTCAGGGAAATGGAAGCGGCTATCGATGAACTCGGTGAGGACTCTGCCGCCGGCGCGGTCGCTCCGGTCATAGACAAGGAACTCTATACAGCCGACTCGATCGAAACGATCGAAGAGGTTGCAGATGCAGACATGATCGAGTATATCGAGCCGGACTACACCATCAGCCTGTTGGGGACAAACGATCTGTATTATGATGAATTCGGATGGTTCCTGGAGATGATCAAGGTGCCGTATGTCTGGGAGAAAGGCGAATTCGGTGAGGGTATAACTGTCGCCGTGATCGATTCCGGTGTGATGATGAACCATCCGGATTTCGAAAACACCAAGTTTGCGGATCCATACAATGCAATGAATGATTCGACAGACGTTACGGATTCCGTTGGACACGGAACCGGCGTGGCAGGCATTATCGCAGCCTCTTACAATAACAAAAGAGGTCTTACCGGCGTCATGCCGCAGGTCACGGTCATGCCGGTCAAGGCGGTCAACGGATTTACGTCGGGCACGTACTCCAAAGTTATAAAGGGGATCGATTACGCAGCAGACCACGGTGCGGATGTGATCAATCTAAGTCTTGGCGACACCACTGATAGCGAAGCGCTGCATGAAGCGTGCGATCAAGCGGCGGCCAAGGGCGTCATTCTGGTCGCGGCAGCGGGCAACGACGGAGAAAACAGTATTTATTATCCGGCTTCTTACAACAGTGTTGTGAGCGTCGGCTCGATCGAACGGGACGGCGAGCATTCCGACTTTTCTACATATAATGAATACATCGATGCTGTGGCGCCGGGCAGGGGCATCCTATTTCCGTCAAAGCTCGATACAATAGTGGGCTATTTCACATCGTACGGTACATCATATACCGCTCCGCAGGTCGCGGCTATGGCGGCCATGGTCAAAAAAACAGATCGTTCAGTAGATATTACCGGCTTCAGGGACATCTTGAAGCACAGCTGCATCGATAAAGGAAAAACGGGACGCGATGACTACTTCGGCTACGGTCTGATCGATCTGGACCGTGCCTACCGTTACATGACTGAAACCTTCAGCATGTATACGGCAAGTCTGTCCAGCACACTGTACGCGTATGATGAAAAAGCGAAAAAACCGTCGGTCACGCTGAAAAAAGGAAACAGGACCATGCCGGCGTATGACTACAAAGTCATCTACCCGTCAGGCCGCAGAGAGATCGGCACATACAAGGTCACGATCAAGGGTCAGGGAATTTACAGCGGAACAAAGACAAAGAAGTTCATCATCCGCCCGCCGCTTGTCAAGAAACTCAAAGAGCTGACCCCGGACAAGACCAGGATGAAGGTCAAATGGTATGCCATGACCGACGAACAGGAGGACAGATACACAGGGAGGATCACCGGGTTCCAGGTGCGCATTTCGACGAGTCCGAAGTTCACAAACGCCCGGTACATCCGGATCAAAGGAATCTCCAGAACAAGCATGACGGTCAAAAACCTCAAGCGCAAGACGACCTATTATGTGCAGTACAGGGCGTATAAACATCTCGGAACAAAGAACTACATCTCCGTGTGGAGCAACACGTTAAAAGCAAAAACCAAATAAGC
>CACYEU010000273.1 GCA_902773445.1 uncultured Lachnospiraceae bacterium
CTCGGGACATCCGGATGGAGCCTCAGCAGATCACAGGTATGGCGGATCAGGTTGCGCGAGCCGACATACTGCTCAAGACAGCCGTAATTGCCGCATCCGCACGGGATCATTTCGTCATCCTTGACCGGTAAATGTCCGATCTCTCCGGCTGCGCCTTTGTTGCCGACCACGATCTTGCCGTCGCAGATGATGCCTGCTCCGACACCGGTCCCGAGCATGACCATGACCATGCTCTTTCTGCCCTGTCCGGCACCCTTCCACATCTCGCCGAGCGCGGCCGCGTTTGCGTCATTGCCGGCCGCGACCGGAACCTGCATCTCGGGCAGCAGTTCGTGGAATCGCGCCTGCAGATCGACATTGTGCATGTCAAGATTCGCGCAGTTGAGCAGAACGCCCTTCTCATCCACCGGACCCGGCACACCGATTCCGATGCCGGTCACGTAGGTTGGATCAATGCCCTTGAGCTCAAGGATCCCACGGAGCTTACGGGTCATTCTCTCCAGAACGTCTTCGCCTTCTTTTGTCGTCGGATATGAGTGTTTCGAGAGCAGATTGCCTCCCTTTTCAAACAAGCCGACTTTTGTGTTCGTTCCGCCGACGTCAATGCCGATCGTGATCAGATTCGTGTTGCGACTAGCTTGCATATCGGTACTCCTTGTTCTGAAAACTTCTGTTCATACTCCGTCTGAACATTTCCCTCCGACAAAATGCTGTCGGCATGAAGATCGCGCGTCACCGCGTCGATCCGAAATGCGCTCGCTGTCTCAAACTGTTCAAGTGAATACGTGAACAGTTCCTGATTGTCTGTCTTAAATTCAAGCTGACCCTGTGGTTTTAAGACTGACGCGAATGTGTGAAGAAATGTGGGGGATGTCAGCCTCCGCTTCTGATGGCGGGGTTTCGGCCACGGATCCGGGAAATTGAGATAGATCTTATCAATGCTGCCGGGCTTAAATAACTCGCCGACTAAAGCAGCGTCCCAGATCACCAGACGCATATTGTCCGGCGCATTCTCATCGCGCATCCACTTGCGGACTGACCGGCAAAGGACATCGGTAAACAGGTCGATACCGACAAAATCCGCCTCCGGATGCCGCTTGGCCATTTCAATGATAAACTGTCCTTTGCCGACGCCGATCTCAAGCCTGAGCGGCTTATTGTCCGGGAATATCTTATCCCAGTCACGTTCGCCCCCCTCGGCGTCCACGACGATCGGGCAGGCGGCCACCTCCTCATCACTGCCGGCTATATGCCTGATGCGCACTGATTCTCCTCCTTATTCTTCCTTCAGGTATGCGGCGATATGCGGCCACACATCCTTTGTCTCCTGTCCGAGTCTCCATACTCCGACGCCGCCCAGATCATAGCCCTGCATCAGCGTCAGTTTGTCTTTGATCGATTTCGCGTTCTCAAGCCAGACCTTATAGGTCACATTGTCCTTGACCCATTCGGCATAGTCCTGATGCGTCTGGTCGTCCCAGACAGGCTTCGCGCCGGCCTTCTTGACCTCGGCTGCCGCGCCGGCCATGCCGTAGTCCTTTAATGTCAGCTTTCCTTCGGTCGTCTCCTTCCAGATCCTGGTGTAGAACGGAATGGCGTTGATCACGCGTTCCTCCTGGACATCGGCGATCGTCTTGTTGATGCCGTCCTCGACAAAGTCATACGAAGCGACCGAGCCGGCTTCCTCCGAACCGTATGTGTGCTCATCGTAACCCATGATCACGACATAGTCGGCGAAGATCCCCTGCTCCTTGCGTCCGTAATGCGTGTTGTATGCCTTCGGGACATAATTGTCGACCGAGAGTGTCTTGCCGGCATTGCGGCAGGCGATCGACAGCTCACGGATGAATTCGACATAAGCCTTTCCGCAGTCGGTGTTGATCTTCTCAAAGTCGACATTGACGCCGTCGATGCCGGTCTTTTTGACCCGGTCCATCACGGCTTTGATCATCGCGGCTCTGGCCTTTGTGCTGTTAAGAGTTTCAAATGTCTCCTCGGCCGAATTGATGCCGTCGGAATCAAAGTCTCTGAATGTCGCCCAGACTTTCATACCCTTTTTGTGCGCCTTGTCGACATACTCTTTCGATGCGATCGAGTCGATCTTACCCTTCGTGTTAGCAACTGTGAACCATGTCGGCGCGATCACGTTGACGCCCTTGCTGCCCTTCAGGCGGTCTTCCATCGCACCGTTTGCGGTCGTGTTCGTCACGTTGTCGAATGCGAGACAGATCTTGCCGTCCTCGAGCATATGTTCAAACTCAGGTTCCTGGTAATCGCATTTGACCTGCTTGTTCTGAAGATCATTCATATCTCTGGTCGGGACATACCCGATAAATCCGTCGGATGATTTGACATGATACCAGTTGTCGACCGTGTCGAGATAGATCAGCTCCTCGTCTTTCTTGACCTCTTTAAGGATCGGACTCTTGACGCCGGCCAGCTTGCGGATATTTGTATCGCGCTTCGCGGTCGCGGCCTGAACATCGCCGAATGATGTCGTGATCATCAGTCGGTTGGGATCCTTTGCAAACTCATAGAGCACTGCGCTGTAACGGCTGATAAAATTCATCGCGATATAGGGGACATCATCTTTGACGGTCCAGATCGGAATGTCCTCCTTGACTTCCTCCCCGGCGATCTTGTAAGTCTTCTCGTCGGCTTTGATCCTGATCAGCTCGTTCGGCATCGCATAGAGAAGCACTCCCTCCTCTTTGTCGACATAGAAACGGCTGCTGATATAGTCGGAGACAACATCATAGTCAAGATAAGGCGCGTCACCGATGACCATGCCTTTGGCTCCCATAACAGAATTATCGATCACAACACCGGCCTGATCATCCGCGGTCAGGCTGTAGTAATCTTTGAGGTCAGCCATCTCCTTTGAGAATCCGAAACGACTGTAAAATACAACTCCGGCGATAAAAAGAAGCAATATCAGAATGATCAGAATATAAACGACCGTTCCGCCTCTTTTTCTTTTTCGTCTTCCGGCCATAATCGGTACCTCCCGAGCTTTTAACGTGATACTCTATTATAACAAGAATCACTGTTTCACTCAAGGCGCAGATCCATACTGTGATAATCGGAACACCCTCCCGGTGCACGCCTCTAACATACCCGTTCGGTTTATAGAATACCAGTCGATTTTTTCGACAAATTTAACTTTTATTCTCTTTACACCCCCATACCGATTGGCTATACTTGAATGAAGGAAAGGATTATCTATGAAGATCGAGAAAGTCAATGACAACCAGATCCGCTGCACGGTCACGCTGGCCGATCTGCAGGATCGTCATCTGAAGATCAGCGAACTGATCACCAACTCCGAAAAAGCCAAGCTCCTGCTTCACGATATGGTTCAGCAGGCGGCCACTGAATTCGGATTTGAGGTGGACGGTATGTCGCTGATGATCGAGACCACGCCCGGGTCAAAGGACAGTGTGGTCTTTACGATCACGCGCCTGTCCGACGACAGTCAGCAGGACAGCTGGCAGGATCAGGGTGTGCTCCCCAACAAACTTCTCGGCGCCGAGACAGTCGGTGAATTCTTCAAGAATCTTCGCGCGGAGCTGATCTCTGCCGCCTCAGAGAAGAAGAATGAGAAGACGCACTGCATCTTCTCATTTGACACGCTTGA
>CACYEU010000274.1 GCA_902773445.1 uncultured Lachnospiraceae bacterium
CTTCACGGCGGCATCGGCGAAAACGGAATGCTGCAGGCGATGCTTGATGTCTTGGGTATCCGCTATACCGGAGCAAGCTCTCTCGCCAGTGCCCTTGCCATGCACAAAGGCGTGACCAAAGAGCTGCTCAATGCGGCAGGAGTTCCGAATGCCCATGGTCTGATGATCCACAAAAAAGACCGTCATACACCGCTTTCTGAACTTCGGTTTACGCTTCCTTGCGTTGTCAAGGTCTGCTCAGGCGGTTCGAGTCTCGGTGTCTATATTCCGCAGAATGAGAAGGAATACGAAGATGCTCTCGATGCCTGTTTTGAGATGGAAGGCGACGTTCTGATCGAGGAATACATCAAAGGCCGCGAGTTTGCGGTGCCGGTCATCGCGGGCAAGGCGCTTCCCGTAATCGAGATCATTCCGAAAGACGGATGGTTCGACTATGAGAAAAAATACCAGGCCGGGCTGACTGATGAGGTCTGTCCCGCGCAGATCGATCAGGAAACGACCGAACGGATGCAGCGTGCTGCCGAAAGCGCATGCAAAGCACTTGGGATCAAGGTCTATGCCCGTCCGGATTTCCTGCTCGATGACAAAGGCAATATTTACTGCGTCGAGATCAATACGCTGCCCGGACTGACTCCGGCATCTCTGCTTCCTAAGAGTGCCGCTGAAACCGGATTAAGCTATGCCGATTTCTGTGAGAAGATCGTTGAAGAATCACTCGGAAAATATCAATAATACCGGAGGATCCATGAACCAGACAGTCAATTCCAATCAAGTGAAACAAGCGATGCCGCATATGACCCTCGCTGAGGTCGCATCGGCAGTCGGCGGTATATACCGCGGTGATGAATCGCTGTTATCACATTCGGTTACCGATGTGATCATCGACAGCCGGCTTGCTTCGTTCGGCTGTCTGTTCATTCCGATCGTCGGCGAGCGTGTCGACGGCCACAGATTCATTCCTCAGGTCTTCGATAACGGCGCTCTTTGCGTGCTGAGTGAACAGGAACCGGCAGACTCCGCAAAACCGGTGATCTATGTCAAATCAACCGTACAGGCACTGCAGAATCTGGCTGCCTGGTACCGCTCACAGCTGACGATTCCGGTCATCGGTATCAGCGGCAGCATGGGAAAGACGAGTGCAAAGGAAATGGTGGCGGCAGTTCTCTCCGCCCGGTTTAACACTTTGAAGACCGAGGGCAATTTCAACAACCGCATCGGCCTTCCGCTGACGATTTTTAAGATCCGTCCCGAACACGAAGCTGCAGTCCTCGAAATGGGGATCAGCGACTTCGGAGAAATGACTGTTCTTGCAAAGATGGCCAGACCGGATATCGCAATGATCACGAATATTGCTGACTGCCATCTCGAGTTTCTCGGCGACCGCGCCGGTGTCTACCGCGCAAAAAGTGAGATGTTCGATTATATGTCACACGATGACAGTCCGATCATTCTGCGCGCAGACGATCCGATTCTCGGAAGTGTCGGATCAGTCGGTCGGCATCAGCTCTGTTTCTATGGGTTGAACAAGAATAATCCGAATGCCGATGACAAAGACAGTGTGTTAAATGATGCCTTTGTTTCAAATGTCACTTATCACGGAATCGACGGCACCGACTGCACACTGCATCTCAACGGTCAGAACATTGCTGTCCATGTCCCGCTGCCGGGCACGCACACGCTCTATCACATGATGGCGGGAGCGCTGACCGGTCATCTGCTCGGAATGGATCTTTCTGAAATTGCTGAGGGGATCACTTCGGTCAAAACGATTCCGGGTCACGGTCATATCATCCACACAGACAGATTCACTGTCTTCGACGACTGCTATAATGCAAACCCCGATTCGATGATTGCCGGTCTGTCAATACTGAAAGAGACAGACCGCCGAAGGGTCGCGATCCTCGGTGATATGGGTGAACTGGGTGAACATGAAAAAGAACTGCACCGAAAAGTCGGTGTGTTCACGGGTGACTGCGGTATTGATGAACTGATCTGCATCGGAGAACTCTCCTCTTCGATCATGGAAGGCTATGCCGATACACCTGCCGGCAAAAAGGCAGTTGCCGAAGGACGCGCGGTTCATTACATGTCAAAGGAAGACTTTATGCCTGCACTTGGCTCACTGTTAAAAGACGGTGACGCGATACTCGTCAAGGCATCGCATTTTATGGGTTTTTCTTCGATTGTGGATGCAATCGTTTCCGGCGAATAATAAAGAATGCCGCAGCCGCCGCGCAGA
>CACYEU010000275.1 GCA_902773445.1 uncultured Lachnospiraceae bacterium
CGATGGTTTATTCTGACAAGATCTTCGTGATCGATCCTGACGGCGAAGGTAAGATCCTGATGGACTGCGGCGACCACGATAAGGTTCAGGCGCTTGACGATGCGTTCTATGCGAGCTGCGTGACCAACGAGATCCTGTTCCAGACCGGACAGGGCCCGGCTCCGTGGACCGCAAGCGTCTGCTTCGGAGGCCCTGATCTGAAAAATGTCTATATCGGATCATTGAGAGAGACCAGTGTACCGTGGTTCAGATCACCGGTCGCAGGACTTCCGATGGTCCACTGGTAAAAGGAGGTTGAGAATGGCTGAAACAATGAAAGCAATCAGGCTGAATGCTCCGAATGATTTTGAGTATACGGACATCCCTGTTCCGGAACCTCAGGAATCAGAAGTTTTATGCCGCGTCGAATCGGTCTCGATCTGCGGAACAGATCCGCATATTATTCAGGGAGACTTCCCGGGCTACTGGCCGCAGGAATTCCCGCTGATCCCCGGTCACGAATGGGCAGGTGAAGTCGTGGCTTTAGGACCTAAGGCTGAGGATTTCGGCTGGAAGGTCGGCGACCGCGTGTGCGGTATCGCGAATCTCGGCTGCGGTCACTGCAGAAACTGCATGGAAGGCCGGTTCACGATCTGTACAAACTACGGCAAACCGAAGATCCACAAGATGTACGGACATATTTCCCAGGGCGCTTACGCGCAGTATATCGCGACCAATATCCGCGCGATTTCCAAAATTCCGGATGATATGAATTACGATATCGCGAGCATCATGGACACACTGTCAATTGCACTGCATATGATCGAACGCACGAATTTCAGAGTCGGTGATGATGTCCTTGTCAACGGAGCCGGTGCTCAGGGTTGGATGTCGATCATCTGCCTGAAGACAATGGGCGCGAACAAAATCTACTGTTCAGGCAGCGGCAGGCGTCTCGAGATGGCGGCGGAACTTGGCGCGATCCCGATCAACTACCGCGAGGAGGATATTCCCGAGACAATTATGAAATACACGAACGGCGCGGGTGTCAAGCGTGTCGTCGAGTGTACCGGCACGGCACAGGGCGTGCAGGCAGCCTGCTGGTCAGTGGCCAGAGGAGGCTCGATCGCGGCGGTCGGTTTCCCGAAGGGCGATGTCCCGATCCCGGTACGCCACCTGGTTCTGGACGAGATCTCATTCAATGGCAGCAGGGCAAACCCGAACACACTGGAGCCTGCGATCACAATCGCTGCTAAGCATATGGACGATCTCCAGAAGTTGATCACCCATGTGTTCCCGATGTCGAAATACGAAGAGGCATATGAAGTGTTCACCAAACGGCTTGACAATTCCCTCAAAGTAGTCGTCAAGCCGCAGGAATAAAGCAACATTATATAAAGCAACCACAAGGAGGAAATCTATGTATTCATTTCAGTTAAGCAGTGATAAGGCTCTCGTCCGCTTTGATATCGTCGGCGGACCGGAGAGAGACCACATTGTTGAAGACCCGACATTCCTGAATTATCGTCTCGGTGATGTCAAGGAGAGCACCGAAGTCACAAAAGACAAGGCTGATATCATCTGGTATGTCGATGAGCAGCCGAAGTCGATCGAGTATGTCGACGAACAGCTGATCCTCAAAGGATTCTGGGAGGAAGGCGAGCTCAACAAGATCATGGTCACGATGATGGCCAACGCGATGGACAAGTGCGGTCTGCACCCGTTCCATTCTTCAAGCGTCCTCTACAGAGGCAAGATGATCCTTCTGGTCGGCGGCGAGAACAACCACGGAAAGTCCATGTCTCAGCTTGAGGCAAACAGCCGCGGCGCGAAGACATTCTCGACCGAGACGACAGTCACCGATGACACAGGTCTGTTCCTCTATGGATCAAAGAATGTCTACATCCGCAAGAGAGCCAAAGGAACAGAGAGAAGCGATCTTCCGGATCAGGATCAGGGCGTCGCGAAGTTCTTCGATAAAGCTCCGGAGACACCGTACACCTATGAGCCGGCTCGTATGGCACTCGCTGTTATGCCGTGCATCGACGGCTGGTTTGACACACAGGTCACGAAGATGGGTCAGTTTGAGGCCGCTTATCAGAGCTACCACTCACTGATGAACTTCTTCGGTCTGAATCAGCTGCTCTCCGGTGAGGACGGATTGGTTATCCCGATC
>CACYEU010000276.1 GCA_902773445.1 uncultured Lachnospiraceae bacterium
ATTTCATCGTTTCTTATTATTGGCATTTTCATTTTCCCATATTCTTATTTTATCATAGCATTCCGCAAACTTACATTCCGGCATATACATCATCTGAGCTGCTCTGAATGCGTTCAGAGAAAGAACAACCTCCTCCAGCGCTGTCTGGTCTTCATGAAATCGAATGAGCCGGCGCTTTTCTTCCGCCAGGGAAGTAATATCGATATAATGACTCGGGGATGGAAACGGTTTATAAATCTCTCCGCTGTAACATTCGGCATGGCAGCCTTGTTTCCGTATTTCGTTTATACACATTTTGGCCGCCACCCGGTGATCCGGATGCAGACTTTCGATCCAGGGTAGAAAAATCCTGGTGTAAGGGATAAAATCTATACTGTGTACTATCCAGGTATTTTCCGAAAGTTTTGTATCCTCTATTCCAAACCAATGTACAGCATGCGGTTTGATATACTCCATCTCAGCATCAAACTGTTTCTTTCTGATTCCAGCCTCTTCTTCTATAGAGCAATTCCTGTTTCCGTGACTTCCGTCTGTAAGAACAAAAATATCCGTTCTGTCGGAAGCAAGCAGAAGAACCCCCGCCGCATACATACATTCATCGTCGGGGTGAGGGGCGATGATCGCAATCCTGTCTTCTTCCGTAAAAATGATTTTTTCCCTCATTCCGCTTCAACTCCTTTTTTGACAACCCGTGTTGACAGGTACTGTTAATACGGCTGTGACGAGAACCCTTTATATTTGTATCATCAGGGAATTCAATCCGAGAATAGACTGATATTCAACGTCTTCAGCTATTTGAAAAACCAGCCGGATCCCGATATTGCTGAAGGGATCTGACAGATCATTCAGCTTTATCCGTTCACCCGGGTCAAATGGTACGCAGTCATCCCTGATGTGAAGCTTCAGTCCGCTGCTCTTGTATACAACACGGATATCCACACTGTGCCTTTTTTTATCCTTACTGAATCCATGTCTTACCACATTGCCTGCCATTTCCTCCATGGCAAGCCCCGCCAGATAGGCACGGCGCCCATCCAGCCCTTTTTCCAGGCAAAAACTCTGAACATTTTCAGAGACAGTTACAACCTCTTCCATGCTTCGGACTGTCAGATCCATCCGGTCATTCTCCGCAACACCGAAGCTGTCCGGAACCACCATCAGTTCCTCCATATTCCGCGGAATACGGCGGTTCCTCAAAACAGCATAGAGGATAATGAAAAGCAGAGTGACCACACCGTTCAGGACGTTGGCAATATACACTCCGTTAACGCCATATCGGGGAATCAGCAGTGCCGTGAAGGCCGCAATGCAAATAAATCCATCAAGGACAGAAAGAACATGGGCCAGAACCTGTTTATCAGATATCTGGCCATAACAGACAAAATGCATGCAGATCAGGCTTAGCGGCATGCTGAGCGGTATTATCTGAAAGGCCCGGATTGTCATCATATAGACCGGGGCCGACGGATCGCGGTAAAACTGTCGTGTGAAGGGAACCGCAAGGAGGATAATAGCCACAGAAACCACACACATCAGCGGCACGAAGCAACGGAACATATTGCGCATCACATCCGTAAGTGTTTGCCGGTCCTCCTCTCCGTAACTGATGCTGAGCAGCATGCGTGAGACTGCAAGCATACCGGCCGGGATCGACCAGAAAAAACATAGAATGGAATCAGACGCGGCATAGGCCGAGAGGCCGACGCTGCCGACGTAAGCGGTGATCAGACCATTTACAATAAGTCCAAGCAGACTCTGATAGATGGCAGAAGCCGCTCCCGGCAGGCCGATCATAATAACCTGTCCGCTGTCTCGCCAGGCAGCCAGACTAAACGTAAAGTGAAGAGAGCCATCCTTACGCAGGAAATACTGTGCCTGCACAGCAAAGAAGGCCCAATTACCCAATGAGTAAGCCAGCGCGATCCCGAATACGCCCCAATGCATAATCGTGACAAAAAAGAAGTTCAGCAGTGCGTTGACAGCAATCATAACCAGGCTTGCCACCGTTGGCAGATTGACTTTATTCCGCATGGACAGGAAAGCCGAAAGCTGCTTTCCAATGAAAAATGGCAGGACTCCTACAGCCTGTCCCAGCAGGTATTGGTTAAAAGCCAAACGAACAGTGTCATCATCGGTCAGGAATGTTGAGAGATCAAGGGAACTGACTATGATCATAAAAAGGCCGAAAACCACACCGGCACCTGCTGCCAGAAAGATATCCAGCGAAAAAATATTCTGTACCTTCTCCTGCTGGTTTCGGCCAAGGTATCTGCCGCAGAGAATTGTAGAGCCGCCGAAAAGCAAGTCGGTCAAAGCGAGCATCAGTAATCTGATGGGAGTGAAAAGCGCAATGGAGCTCATGGCAGCTTCTCCGATAAAGTTGCCTGCAAAAAGGCCGGATACAATTCCATTTATCGTACCGACTGCCGAAAAGAGGATCTGAATAGGCAGCAGGCGAAAAAGCAGCGCCATAACCATTCGGGAATCAGATGCGTGGACAGCCGTTGTCTGTGTTTGTTCTTTAATTGATTTCATTTTCCAATATCATGTTCGTTCAACAAAAGATTCAGATAAGTATTGCAAGAGTGACGTTTTGTTATCCGAGAATCCGTTTCGGATTTCTCCGAAGCATCAAGTCGATCTCATCTTCTGTGATCCCCCGATCCCGCAGAAGCGGCAGAAAGCTTTCAAACAGATAAGCGTAGCCAAAACCGCCATATTGCCTAAGATCCTCCAGGTTGCACAGATCCATAGAAAGCGTCACCTGTGAAAGAAATCCCCAATCTCTGAGCATACCGACCATATCTGCACGGTATTTGTCACGCTCCTGGCCGTTTTGACCGATCATGTCAATGCCGATATTTACCCCAAGGCTCAAAAGAGCAAGAAGTGCTTCGTCATTAGGGAAATATTCCGCATGACCTATCACAATCTTTTCAGGGTTTATTCCCCGCTTTATAAAGAATTCCGCCTGTGGGATCTGCTCGGATCCGATACTTGGATGAGTAGATATTACCGCGCCTGTCCTGGCGGCCGCGATACCCATAGCTTCCCAGACAATGCACTCAAGCTTTCCCGCCTTCGGCGCGGACCAACCGATCTCGCCGATGACACCGGCCGTGTACCCTTCCCGATCAATGCCCCATGTCAGCTCCCGCACAGTCTCTGCTGCCAGCTCTTCTACCGGACATGTTCGGATATCCGGCGGCATATATGCTTCAAGATAATAGCCGGTGGAGGG